>NZ_DASYJG010000098.1:0-146785 GCF_035996765.1 Baekduia sp. | reverse complement strand
GCGCACCACACCGTCGAGGACACCGGGATCGTGCTCGGCCAGGCCATCGACCAGGCGCTCGGCGACCGCGTCGGCATCTTCCGTTACGGCCACTCCGTCGTGCCGATGGACGAGGCGCGCGCCAGCGTCGCCCTCGATATCTCCGGCCGGCCGTACCTGGCCTTCGAGGCCGAGCTGCCGCCCGGTGGCACCGGTAACTTCGACCACGAGCTGACCGAGGAGTTCTTCCGCGCGGTCTCCAGCGCGGCGAAGATGACGATCCACGTCACGGTCGAGGCGGGCACCAATGCCCATCACATGATCGAGGCGGCGTTCAAGGCCTTTGCCCGCGCGCTGCGTCAGGCCGTGGCGATCGACCCGACCGAGACCGGCGTGCCGTCGACCAAGGGAACGCTCACCTCGTGATCACGCTCGGCCTCGTCGACTACGGCATGGGCAATCGCCGCTCCATGCAGAAGTCGCTGGAGCGGGCCGGTGCGACCGTCGTGCTGACCGGCGACCACGAGGCGTTGGCGCGCACCGACGGCCTCGTCGTACCGGGCGTCGGTGCGTTCGCGCGGGCGATGGAGGCGCTGGACGAGACCGGCCTGACGGAGTTCCTCCGCGAGCGCGCGGCCGCCGGCGTGCCAGTCCTCGGCGCCTGCCTCGGCATGCAGTTGCTCTTCGAGGGCTCGACGGAGTTCGGCAGCACCGAAGAGGGCCTCGGACTGCTTCCGGGCGAGGTCGTGCGCCTCGACCCGCGCGGTCTCAAGCTTCCGCACATCGGCTGGAACAACGTGCGCTGGACCCGCCCGTCCGCGCTGAGCGAGGGCCTTCCGGACCCGACGCCGTTCTACCACGTGCACTCCTTCGTCCCCGCGCTGGCGCCCGATGACGACGCCGCGCTCGGCATCAGCGACTACGGCAGCGAGTTCGCCTCCGTCGTCGGTCGCGGGAACGTGTTCGGCACCCAGTTTCATCCCGAGAAGTCCTCGCGCGACGGGATCGCCCTGCTGGCGAACTTCGTGCGGGTCTGTACGTCAGTGGAGGCGACGGCAGCTTGATCCTGTATCCGGCAATTGACATCAGCGAGGGCAAGGCGGTCCGGCTGGTCAAGGGCGATTTCAACCAGGTGACCGTGTACGAGGACTCGCCGCTGGAGGCCGCGCGCGCGTGGGTCGACGCGGGCGCGCGCTTCCTGCACGTGGTCGATCTCGACGGTGCCCGCACCGGCACACCGAAGTCGCTCGGCCATCTCGAGCAGATCGCCCACGAGCTCCATGTGCCGGTCCAGTACGGCGGCGGCTTGCGGTCGCTGCCGGCCGTGCGCGATGCGCTGCGCGCCGGCGCCGAGCGCGTGATCCTCGGCACCGCGGCGTTCAACGACATCGACTTCCTCGACGACGTGCTGGGGGCGTTTCGCGACCGGACGATCGTCTCGGTCGACACGCGCGGCGGCCACGTCTCGACCTCGGGCTGGCAGGAGACGACGCAGATGCCGGCCGCGGCCGTCATCGAGCGGTTGCAGAACCGTGGCGTGCGCTCGTTCGTCTACACCGACGTCGATCGCGACGGCATGCTCGGCGGCATCGACTTCGAGGCGGTCAAGAAGATCGCCCAGGTCGTGCGCGGGCGCTTCATCTACTCCGGCGGCATCGGCACGCTCGACGACCTCCGCGGCCTGCGCGACCTGCGCCAGGTCAACCTCGGCGGGGTCATCGCGGGCAAGGCGCTCTACGAGGGGCGCTTCACGATCGCCGAGGGTCAGCAGGCGCTGCAGCCCGATGTCGGCGACCGGCTCGACAAGAAGCCCTACCGGCCCGTGCCGGCGACCGACTGAGCCATGCACCTCAAGCGCGTGATCCCCTGCTTGGACGTCGACAACGGCCGTGTCGTCAAGGGCACCAACTTCGTCGGTCTTCGGGATGCGGGCGATCCGGTCGAGCTCGCCGAGCGCTACGACGCCGAGGGCGCTGACGAGGTCATCTTCCTCGACATCAGCGCGACCCACGAGCAGCGCGACACGATCGTCGACCTCGCGCGGCGCACCGCCGACAACGTGTTCATCCCGTTCACGATCGGTGGCGGGATCCGCTCGGTCACCGACGCCCAGGCGGTGCTCGATGCCGGTGCCGACAAGGTGTCGGTGAACTCCGCGGCGGTCTCGCGGCCGCAGCTGCTCGATGAGCTCTCCGAGCACTTCGGCTCCCAGTGCGTGGTGCTGGCGATCGACGCCAAGCGCCGGGTCGACGCGTCGCAGGCCGACGGCTGGGAGGTCTTCGTCGCCGGCGGCCGCACGCCGACCGGTCGCGATGCGGTCGAGTGGGCGGTGGAGGGCGTTCGCCGCGGCGCGGGCGAGATCCTGCTGACCTCGATGGATCGCGACGGCACCAAGGACGGTTACGACCTAGACCTGACGCGCGCGGTGGCCGAGGCGGTCGACGTCCCGGTGATCGCCTCCGGCGGCGCCGGCGACCTCGACGATCTCGTCGCCGCATTGGAGGCCGGCGCCGACGCCGCCCTCGTCGCTTCCCTGTTTCACTTCGGCGAGTACACCGTCGCCGAGGCCAAGACGCGGCTGCTGCAAGCCGGCGTCAACGTGCGCCCCTAGCGCCTCCGTCACGCCCAACACGCGTCGAGGGACGATTGAATCTCGCTGTACGAGATTCAATCGTCCCTCGACGCCGTGTGGGGTGGCTGGGTGGCTAGTCCTTGCGGGCGCGGCAGACGGTGCGGCCGCCGGCGCGCTGGAAGCAGACCGGCGGCTTCGGGATCCGGCACCTGGTCTTGCCGTTGGCCTTGAAGCAGACCTCGATGTGGCGGTGGCGTTGGGCCAGACGGTGGGCGACCGCGCGCTTGCGCTGGGCGACCCGGCGGGCGACGTAGCGCGCGTGGCGGCGCTTGGCGACGGCGGCGAGGTGGTTGCGACGATGCACGCGGCCGGCGTCGGTCAGCGTGCCCTGCGCGGTCCGCCCCTGCTCGCCGAAGGCATACAGGTTGGTGTAGCCGACGAGGTAGATGCGCTGGCCGTCGGAGATGACGGGGTTGAACGCGCCACGGCCGATCGACCACACCGTCTTGCCGTTGGCCGCACCGACGACGCCGGTCGAGTGACGGCTGAGGTTGGAGTAGAACACCAGGTCGCCGATGACGACCGGGCCGCCGGAGATCTTGCCGCCGCTCTTGTGCGTCCAGCGCACGCTGCCGGTGCGGGCGTCGAAGGCATACAACTTGCCATCGTAGGACCCGGCGTAGACCGTGCCGCCGTTGACGGGCGAGATCGCGGGGGAGGAGTAGACGTAGCCGCCGGTCTTGTGGCGCCAGGCGAGCTTGCCGCTGCCGGCGCCGAAGGAGTACACGAACCCGTCGGTGTTGCCGATGTAGACGCGGCCGTAGGCGACCGAGGGCGTGGCGTAGAAGTTGCCCGACTTCAACCCGAAGGCGCCGCCGCTGGTGCCGGTCTTCCAGAGCTGCTTGCCGTCGGCGCGGCGCAGCGCGGTGACCTGTCCGCCGTAGTCGCCGAAGAACAGACGCCCGCTGTCGAGGGCAAGCGCGCCCTTGACCGCGCCGCCGGCCTTGTAGGTCCACACGATCGCGCCGTTGGCGCTGTCAAGCGCGTAGACGGTCCCGTCCTCGCTGCCGAAGTAGAGCCGGCCGTGATCGATCAGCGGTGAGGACTCCGCTCGGCTGGGCAGCTTGCGCGACCAGCGCGTGCGGCCCGTGCCGGCGGCGACCGCCACAACGCGGCCCGCCTTGATCCCCTTGCCGCGCGCGAGCAAGACCGAGTAGACCGTGCCGTGCGAGCAGGCAGGCGAGGCGGCGGCGAGATAGCCGAGCTTGACGCGCCACAAGACGTGGCCGGTGCGGCGGGAGATCGAGTAGAGCGCCCCGTTGTTCTTGAGCAGGAACAGCGAGCGGCCACAGAGGACCGGCGGGAACTCGAGCAGGATCGAGCCCGTCACCTTCCAGCGCAGCGTGAAGGGCGGGCGCAGCGGTCGGTCCAGGGGGAGGTAGCGCGCGCGGTTCTTCGTGTAGCCGTAGACCGGCCACTCGAAGCCGTCGTCGAACGGATCCTTGGCGGAGCTGGAGGTGGTCTTCGGCTGCGGTGTGGTCGGCGCGGTGGGCGGCGCCGTGTCGAACTCGACGCCGGGGTTGGAGACGTCGCCCGGGCCACCCGTCAGCACCTTCACCGCGCCGGCTGCGAGCAGGAGGGCCACGAGGACCGGCACGATCCACACCAACCGGCGGCGTCGGCCGCCGGAGGGACGGGGCATGCCAACAGGGTATGCGTTCGGACGGCATGGCAGGATCGCCACCGTGCGCACTGCAGCCGAGGCCCTCGATGCGCTGCGCGCGCTGCCCTGCGGCGCGCGGCTGCTCGACGTGCTCGGACAGCATCCGGGCTCGTGGGTCGTCGGGGGCGCGGTCCGCGATGCGTTGCTGGGTCGTCCGCTGGGCGAGCTGGACGTCGTGGTCGAAGGTGACCCGGAGCCGGTCGCGCGAGCGCTGGGCGAGATCGTGGCCTTCCACGAGCGCTTCGGCACCTACGACGTGGTTTGCGGCGATTGCTTCTACGACGTGGTGACGGCGCGCGCCGAGCGCTACAGGGCGCCGGGCGCGCTGCCCGACGTGCGCGGCGGAGATCTCGAGGACGATCTGCTGCGCCGCGACTTCACCGTCAACGCGCTGGCGCTCAACGGCGCCGGAGAGCTGGCGGCCGCGCCTGCTGCGCTGGAGGATCTCGAGGCCGGACGGCTCCGCGTGATGCACGCAGCGTCGTTTCGAGACGACCCGACGCGCCTGTGGCGGCTGGTCCGCTACGCGGTTCGCCTCGGCTTCACGCCCGAGCCGGCCACCGACCGGCTGGCCTACGAGGCCGTGCAGCGTGGCGCGCTCGAGACCGTGAGTGGTGACCGGCTCGGCGCCGAGCTGCGGCTCGCGCTGGTCGAGCCCGATCCGCTGGCGGCGCTGCACGCGGCGCAGAACTTGGGGCTCGTTGAGGGGTTGACGCTTGATCCTGAGCTGGTGGAGCGCGCGCTGGCGTTGCTCCCGCCAGAGCGCGCGCCCGTGCGCGCGCTGCTGGCTGCACCTGCGGGCGCTGTCAACGAGCCGGTCGCTGCGGCCGCGGCGCCGGCGTCCGACCCGCGTCGCGACCTCACGATCCTGGGCGCCGTGATCCCCGACGCGGCCTGGCCGCGGAGGTTCGGCTTCACCGCGGCCGAGCAGCGAGTGCTGGCGCGCTGCGCGGCGCTGGCGCCGATTGAGCCTGGTCGCCCGTCGGAGATCGTTGCCGCGCTGCGCGGCGAGCCGGTCGAGGCGGTTGCCGTCGCTGGGGCACGTGGCGATGCGGACACCGCTGCGCGGTTCCTCGCCGACTGGCGCCATGTCCGGCTGGCGATCGACGGTCGTGATCTCATCGCTGCCGGCATCCCGGAGGGCCCGGAGCTGGGCGCGCGGCTGGCCGCGGTGCTCGCGCGGCGGCTCGACGGCGAGCTCGCGCCCGGGCGCGACGCTGAGCTGGCCGCTGCGCTGGACGAGTCGTGAGCGGCGCTCGAACGAGTGCTACAACAGCGGCCGTGCCGATGTCCCTGCCGTTCGAGCTCCGTCTGCTGGGCGCCCATGTGCGCTTCACCACACGCGCGGGCGGCGTCTCAGAAGGGCCGTACGCCTCGCTCAACCTCGGCCGCTGGACCGATGACGATCCTGACGCGGTCGCCGAGAACCGCCGTCGTGCCGCCGACGGCCGTCCGCTGGCCTTCGCGCGCCAGGTGCACGGCACGCGGGTGTTGACCGTGGACGGCGCCACGTCCGAGCAGGCGATCGTCGACGCCGACGGCGTGGCGACCGCCGCGGCCGGCGTGGCCGCGCTCGTTTTGACCGCCGACTGCCTGCCGATCGCCCTGGCCACCCCTGGTGCCGTCGCGATGGTGCACGCCGGCTGGCGCGGCCTGGCCGACGGCGTGCTGGAGGCCGGCGTGCAGGCGGTTCGGGCGCTGGATCCGGACGGCGAGCTTGGGGCGGCGATCGGTCCCGGGGCGGGGGGCTGTTGCTATGAGGTCGGCGACGAGGTCGCCGCCCGTTTTCCGCAGGTCGCGCGGCGCGCCGACCGCACGATCGACCTGAAGGCCATCGCCGCCGATCGCCTCGTGGCGGCCGGTGCGACGCGGCTGCTCGACGTCGAGCGCTGCACGATGTGCGAGCCCGACCTCTTCTTCAGCCATCGCGCCTCCGGCGGTCTCACCGGCCGGCAGGGAGGGCTCATATGGCGCAGCTGATCGAGGGCCTCACCGTCGAGGACGTGCGGGCCAACGTCGAGCGGGTGCGCTCCGAGATCGCTGACGCCGCCGCGCGCGCCGGGCGCAGCGCCGATGACGTCCAGCTGCTGGCCGCCGTCAAGTACGTGGCGATCGAGGAGCTGCCGGTCCTGGCCCAGGCCGGCATCTCGCTGGTCGGTGAGAACCGGGCCCAGGAGCTCGAGCGCAAGGTCGCCGCGCCCGGCGGCGGGCAGCTCACCTGGGACTTCATCGGTCACCTGCAGAGCCGCAAGGTCAAGACGATCCTGCCGCTGGTGCGGATGATCCACTCTGTGGGCAGCGCGTCGGTGGTCGAGCAGCTCGGCCGTCATGCGAAGGACGGAACCAAGATCCTCGTCGAGGTCAACATCGCCGGGGAGGAGGGCAAGAGCGGCATCGCGCCCGCCGCGCTGGACGACTTCCTGGATCGCGCCCAAGCGCTCTCCGGGGTCGAGGTCGTCGGGCTGATGACCATGCCGCCGCTGGCCGCCGATCCTGAGGACAGCCGCCGTTGGTTCGCCGCGCTGGCCGCGCTGGCGGCGGCACGTGGCCTCCCGGAGCTGTCGATGGGGACGACCCAGGACTTCCCCGTGGCCGTCGAAGAAGGTGCCACGATCGTGCGAGTCGGCACGAAACTGTACCTGTGATTGCAGGGTTTTCACCCGCTTTGGCGTACAGTTGAAGTCGTGGCCGTGAGCGACAGCTGGCATAAGGCACTCGTCTACTTCGGGTTGGCCGAAGAGCGCGACGGCTACGCCGACGCAGATGACGACTACCCGGAGCCCGAACCGGAGGCGCGGGAGCGCCCGAACGTGCGCCGTCTCAGCACGCGCCGGCGCCGCGACGAGTTCGACGACATCTTCGCCGACGACGAGCCGCCGACGCGGGCGAACCTGCGCCCGATCGGTGGTGGCGCCGCCGCCAAAGCGCGCAACGGCAGCGTCAAGCTGCACCTCGTCATCCCCAAGTCCTTCAACGACGCCCAGCAGGTCGCCGACAAGTTCAAGGACGACATCCCGGTCGTGCTCAACCTGCAGTCGACCGACACGGACCTCTCCAAGCGGCTGATCGACTTCGCTTCGGGTCTGACCTACGCCCTCGACGGCGGCATGCAGCGCGTCGCCGACCGCGTGTTCATGCTGACGCCGCGCAACGTCGAGATCTCGGCCGAAGAGCGCGCGCAGCTGATCGAGAAGGGCTTCTTCAACCAGTCCTAGGCCGGGCGGGTGGGGGGCCGGGTCACGCACTACAGTGTCGCGCGTGCAGGTCGGACTCATCGGTGCGGGGAACATGGCGCGGGGTCTCGCGCGCGGGTGGGGTCGGCCGGTCCTGGCGGCGGACCCACGTACCGAGGTTGCCGAGGCGCTGGTCGCCGAGGTGGGTGGCGAGGTGATCAAGCTCAACGCCGCGGTGGCGCAGAAGGCCGACCTCGTCGTCCTCTGCCACAAGCCCGCGCAACTGGCGCAAGTTGCCGACGAGATCCGAGATGACGCCAAGGCCATTGCCTCGATCCTTGGCGGCGTCTCACTGGCCGACCTGAAGACGGCCTATCCCAACTGCCCCGTCTACCGCTTCCTGCCGAGCACGCCGGTCGAGCTGCGCCAGGGCGTCGTCGTCCGCGCGGCCGACGATGTTCACCAGGATGCGCGCCTCGACCAGGACGTGCCCTCGCTGTTCTCCGAGCTCGGCCTCTTGGTCGAGGTCGCCGACGGCCTCGTCGACGTCGCGATGGGCCTGATGAGCAACGCCCCCGCCTACGTGGCACTGCTGGCCGAGGCCCAGATCGACGCAGGCGTCCGCCACGGGCTGCCGCCCGACAAGGCCGCCGAGATGGTGGTCCAGACCTTCGCCGGAACGGCCGCGCTGCTGCGCGCCCGCGGCAACGACACGCTTGCGGTCCGCCGCGAGGTCACCTCGCCAGGTGGGTCCACGGCGCGCGGGCTGGCGGCGCTGGAGCGCGCAGGGGTCCGCGCCGCGTTCCAGGACGCACTTGACGCCGTGCTGGGGGTGCGCTCCTGATGTTCGTCCTGGCGACGACGCGCGAGTCGATCGCAAGCTTCGTCGAGGCGTTGTTGTTGGTCTACACGATCATCATCATCGCCTACATCTTCTCGTCGATGTACTTCAACGTGGGGGGGCGGCTGCCGTACTCGCGCTGGTCGCGGTCGGTGCTCGACTTCCTGCGCGATGTCAGCGAGCCGTACCTCGCGATCTTCCGCCGCTTCATCCCCCCGTTCGGCCCGCTGGACCTCAGCCCGATGGTCGCGACGATCGTGCTGTGGCTCGTCGGCGGCGTCATCGTCAGCCTGATTCACGGGTGAGGGCCGCCGTCTGGGCACGCGCCGGGCTCGTCCTGGCGCTGGTCGTGGTCCTCGACCAGGCGACCAAGGCGCTGGTGCGCCACGGGATCGAGATTGGCGAGGAGGACTCGATCCTGCCGGCGATCTCGCTGGTGCATGTGCGCAACACCGGTGTGGCGTTCGGCGCGTTCGCCGGCGGCGGGATCATCGTGGTGGTCTTGGTCGCCGCTGCCCTCTCGGCGCTGCTCTACTACTTCGTGACCCACCTCGACAAGCGCCTGATCTGGCTGCCGACGGGCATGTTGCTCGGCGGCTCGATCGGCAACATCATCGACCGCATCCGCGACGGCGCGGTGACCGACTTCGTCAAGCTCCCCGCATGGCCGGCGTTCAACGTCGCGGACATGTCGATCACCTTCGGGGTGCTGGTGCTGCTGTGGGTCATCGAGCAGCAGGACGGCCGGGAGCCCGCGCATGCGGCTGACGGTCGAACCCGCTGAAGCGGGCCGGCGGCTCGATGCGCTGCTGGCCGAGCCGCTGGGCTCGCGGTCGCGCGCCGCGCGGCTGATCGACGCCGGCGCGGTGCTCGTCGACGGGCGGGCCGAGCCCAAGCGCTACGCCGTCCAGGCGGGACAGACGATCGAGGTCGACGACCCCGACGACGCGCCCGTGCCGCTCGACGTCGGCGCGGCCGTCGACTACGCGGTGCCCTACGAAGACGAGCACCTGCTCGTCGTCGACAAGCCGGCGGGCGTCGTCGTCCATCCGGCCCGTGGCCACCTCACCGGCACGCTCGCACAAGCCCTTGAAGGGACCGCCGAGGGCGGGGAGGACGGCTGGCGCGCGGGGCTGGTGCACCGGCTGGACCGTGACACCTCCGGCCTGCTCGTCGTGGCCAAGAGCGACGCGATCCACGCCGCGCTCAAGGAGGCGCTGCAGGCCCGCGAGATCACCCGCGAGTACCTCGCGCTGGTCGAGGGGCGCCCGCCGTCACGCACCGGGACGATCGACGCGCCGATCGGCCGCGACCGCCGCGTCCGCACGCGCATGTCGACCGACACCGACAACCCGCGCGACGCCCGCACCCACTTCGAGATCGCCGAAGCGCTCCCGGCCTTCACGCTGCTGCGGGTCACGTTGGAGACGGGGCGCACGCATCAGATCCGCGTGCACCTGCAGGCGATCAACCATCCGGTCGCCGGCGATCCGGACTACGGCCACGCCGGTCTGCTGGGTCTCGAGCGCCAGTTCCTGCACGCCGCGCGCCTGGCCTTCACCCATCCGGTGACGGGTGCGCCGGTGGAGGTCGAGAGCCCGCTGCCCGCCGACCTGGCCGCAGCGCTCCAGGCGGCGCGAACCCCGGTTCTCTAGACTGGGAGCCGTCCTAGTACCACCGACCCCGCTGGGTCACACGGACGCGGTCCTGCCCGGGAGATCTGATCTCGGGTCCCGCGCTCGCCGGCGGGCATTTCACACGTCACACAAATAAGGGAGCACCTCCATGGCCGCCACAGACGTTGGCATCCGTGAGCTGCTGGAGGCCGGAGTCCACTTCGGTCATCAGACGCGCCGTTGGAACCCGAAGATGCGTCGCTTCATCTGGGGCGAACGCGGCGGGATCTACATCATCGACCTGCTGCAGACCGAGCGTCTGCTGCGCCAGGCCCAGGAGTTCGTCGGAGACCTGTCGGCCCGTGGCGGCACGGTCCTCTTCGTCGGCACCAAGAAGCAGGCGCGCGACTCCGTCAAGGAGGTCGCCGAGGCCTGCGGCATGCCGCACATCAACCACCGCTGGCTCGGTGGCTTGCTCACGAACTTCCAGACGATCAACCAGCGCATCAAGCGCCTGCACGATCTGGAGCGCTACGAGGCCGACGGCCAGTTGGCCCTGCTGCCGACGCGTGAGCGCCTGTCGGCCGTGGCCGACCTGGCCAAGCTGCGCGCCAACCTGGGCGGCGTCAAGAACATGACGCGCACGCCCGACGCGATCTTCGTCGTCGACCTCAAGACCGAGCTCATCGGCGTCCGCGAGGCCCAGCGCCTGCGCATCCCGCTGATCGGCCTGGTCGACACCAACTGCGACCCCGATGGCGTCGACTTCGTCATCCCGGGCAACGACGACGCGATCCGTTCGTGTGACGTCATCACCCGTGCGCTGGGCAACTCGATCGCCGAGGGCGCCGGTCAGTGGCGCGCCGCCGAGGAGGCCCGCATCCAGCGCGAGCAGGAGGCCGCCGCGGCTCGCAAGGCCGAGGACGACGCCCGTCGTGAGGCCGAGGAGGCCGCGCGCCGCCAGGCCGCCGCCGAGGCCAAGGCCGCCGAGGAGGCCGCGCAGGCGCAGGCCGCCCAGGCCGCGCCCGCTGAGGCTGCCGCGGCTCCGGCGGCGCCCGTCGCTGAGGCAGCACCGGCAGCCCCCGCCGCCGAGGCCGCCCCCGCCGAGGCTCCGCCGGCACCCGCCGAGGCCGCACCGGCCGCTGAGGCCCCCGCTGCCGAGCCCGAGGCCCCGGCCGCGGCGCCCGAGGCGCCTGCCGACGACACGCCGGCCGCCTAGTCAACCCCTTCGTCAACGGAGCACTCACCGTGAGCACCACGATCAGCGCTGCCGACGTCAAGGCCCTTCGCGAGAAGACCGGCGCCGGCATGATGGACTGCAAGAACGCCCTCGTCGAGTCCGAGGGCGACATCGACAAGGCCACGGAGCTGCTCCGGGTCAAGATGGGCAACAAGCTCGGCAAGCTCGCCGGGCGCGAGACGTCCGAGGGCACGATCCAGTCCTACGTGCACGCCACCGGCAAGGTCGGCGTGCTGGTCCAGGTCGAGTGCAACACCGACTTCGTGGCCAAGAACGATGACTTCATCGAGTTCGCCAAGGACCTCGCGCTGCACATCGCCGCCTCGCCGCAGACGCTGTACATCAACGAGGACGAGATCCCGCAGGCCGACAAGGACCGCGAGGTCCGCGTCTTCGAGGAGCTGGCAGCCGACAAGCCGGAGAACGTCCGGCCGCGCATCGTCGAGGGCCAGCTGAAGAAGTGGTACGGCGAGGTCGTCCTGCTCGCCCAGGAGCACGTCAACGGCGACAAGCACGACGGCAAGACGATCGAGCAGCTGCGTGGCGACCTCTCGGCCAAGACCGGCGAGAACGTCGTCATCAAGCGGTTCGTCCGGTTCGCCGTCGGCGAGTAGCCGACATCCCGCCTCGACGGCCCGTAGGATCGCCCCGTCGTGGCTGATCCCGTCTTCAAGCGCATCCTGTTGAAGCTGTCGGGGGAGTCCCTCATGGGCTCCCGCGACTACGGCACCGATCCGGAGCGCCTGCGTGCCGTCGCATCGGCGATCAAGCGCGTCCACGACCAGGGCGTCGAGATCGCCATCGTCGTCGGCGCCGGCAACATCTATCGGGGGATGAAGGGCGCAGCGGCCGGGATGGACCGCGCCACCGCGGACTACATGGGCATGCTGGCGACCGTGCTGAACGCGCTGCCGCTGCAGGACGCCCTGGAGTCCCAGGGTGTCAACACGCGGGTGCAGAGCGCGATCAAGGTCGAGGAGGTCGCCGAGCCCTACATCCGCCGCCGCGCGATGCGCCACCTCGAGAAGGGGCGCGTCGTGATCTTCGCGGCGGGCACCGGCAACCCGTTCTTCACGACCGACACCGCGGCGGCGCTGCGGGCGGTCGAGATCCACGCCGAGGCCATCCTGATGGCCAAGAACGGCGTCGAGGGCGTCTACACGGCCGACCCGCGCTCGGACCCCGAGGCCATGCTGATCCCCGAGATCACGCACATGGAGGCGCTGCAGCGTGGGCTGCGGGTCATGGACGCCACGGCGCTCACGCTCTGCATGGAGAACCGGCTGCCGATCCACGTCTTCAACATGGACGACGAGCACAACATCGAGCGGATAGTGTCCGGCGAGCGCGTGGGAACGCTGGTCAAGCCGGAAGCAGGAGAGTCCTCATGAGCGAGCTGATCGACGAGCTGCTGGCCGAGGCCGGCGAGCGGATGAGCGCGGCCGTGCAGGCCGCCCAGAACACCTTCTCCTCGGTCCGGACGGGCCGCGCGAGCCCGTCGGTGCTCGATCGCATCATGGTGGACTACTACGGGGCGAT
Organism: Baekduia sp.; assembly: GCF_035996765.1. Classification (NCBI taxonomy): domain Bacteria; kingdom Bacillati; phylum Actinomycetota; class Thermoleophilia; order Solirubrobacterales; family Baekduiaceae; genus Baekduia; species Baekduia sp. The sequence continues at coordinate 134,102 of NZ_DASYJG010000098.1, read as the reverse complement.
GACGCCGGTCAAGCAGCTGGCCACGGTCAACGTCCCGGAGGCACGCCTCATCACCGTCCAGCCCTATGACGCGTCCTCGATCAAGATCATCGAGAAGGCGATCATGGAGTCCGACGTGGGGCTGACGCCGAGCAACGACGGCCGGATCATCCGCCTGGCGATCCCCGAACTCAACGAGGAGCGCCGGCGCGAGCTGGTCAAGGTCGTCCGCGGCCTGGCCGAGGAAGGTCGCATTTCGGTGCGCAACGTGCGGCGCGACATCATGCACGACCTCAAGGCGCTCAAGGACGAGGGCGACGTCGGCGCCGACGACGAGCGGCGCGGCGAACAGGAAGTGCAGAAGCTCACCGACGCGCACATCGCCGAGCTCGACGGGCTGCTGAAGGTCAAAGAGGAAGAGATCCTCGAGGTTTGACCGACGATGCGGCCGGCGGGGCGAAGTACGTCGCCATCATCACCGATGGCAACGGGCGCTGGGCCCAAGCGCGCGACCTGCCTGTCGCCGAGGGGCACAAGGCCGGCGCCGACGCGGTCAAGGCGCGGCTGCGCGACGCTGCCGAGTTCGGCATCCGCGAGCTGACGGTCTACTCGTTCTCCACCGAGAACTGGGCGCGGCCGGCCGAGGAGGTCACCGCGCTGATGCGCATGTTCTCCCAGCGGATCCTGTCCGAGACGCCCGAGCTCAAGGACGAGGGCGTGCGGATGCGCTTCATCGGCCGGCGCGACCGGGTCGCGGGCGTGCTGCAGGAGCAGATGGACTGGGCCGAGGCCGAGACCGCGGCCAACGACCGCATCACGCTCTTCGTGGCCTTCAACTATGGCGGCCGGGCCGAGATCGTCGACGCCGCCGCGCGTTTTCAAGGCGGCAGCGAAGAGGACTTCCGGGCGTTGTTGTACGCACCGGACATGCACGATCCCGATCTCGTGATCCGCACCAGCGGCGAGCAGCGGATGAGCAACTACCTGCTGTGGCAGTCGGCCTACTCCGAGCTGGTCTTCCGCGACGAGCTGTGGCCGGACTTCTCGCGCGACGCCTTCCGCGCGGCGCTCGACGAGTACGACGTGCGCGCGCGCCGCTTCGGGGGGCGCTGAGCGATGCCCCAGCCACGGCGCCGGCCGGCCGGTGGTGGTGGCGGCGCCCGCCGCCCGCGCGGCGGTGGCTCGGATCTCGGCGCGCGCATCATCGTCGCGGTCCCGGCGCTGGCCGTCGCGCTGACGATGGTGGCGCTGGGCGGGACGGTCTTCGCGGTCGGCGTCGGCGTGCTCGGCCTGATCTGCCTGCACGAGCTCTTCTCGATGTTCGAGCGCGCGCGGCCCGCGCGGCTGGCGGGCTTCGTCGGCTTCATCGGGCTGCTGGTCGCCGCCTCGCTGGGTGATCGCGAGACGATCCTGGTGGCCTTCCTGGCCTGCATCCCGCTGGTCTTCGTCGTGACGGTCAACCAGGCGGGCGGCGGTGGTGCGCCGGGGATCTCGGTGACGCTGCTGGGGTTGGCGTGGATCGGGCTGGCGCTGGCCCACGCGGTGCTGCTGCGCGACCTGCCACATGGCGGCGGGCTGGTCTTCGCGGTGCTGTTGGGGACCTTCGTCGGCGACACCGGCGCCTACCTCGGCGGCCGCGCCTTCGGCCGCCGGCCGTTGGCGCCGACCATCAGCCCCAACAAGACGGTCGAGGGGCTGGCGATCGGCGTGGTGATCGCCACGGCCGCGGTCTGGTGGGCGGGGTTGAGCCAGGAGTGGTTTGGCGGCACCAAGGGCGCCATCATGGGCGTGTCGATCGCGCTGGCCGCGCCGCTGGGCGATCTCTTTGAGTCCTATCTGAAGCGCGATGCCAACACAAAGGACACCGGAACGCTCTTCGGCGCCCACGGCGGCGCGCTGGATCGTCTCGACGCCATCCTGTTCACCGCGGTCGTCGGCTACTACGTGTGGCTCGCGCTGACCTGAGCGACGCGCTGCGCGGCGGCCTGCTCGGCGTCGCGGTCGGCGAGGCCTTGGGGCTGCCGTGGGCGGGCGTCTCGCCGCGGACGATCAAGCGCGACAGGTTGCTCGACGAGGTCGGGCCGACGGGCGCGGCGACGGCGGCGGTGCTGGCCGCGGCGACCGGCGCCGGTGCGCCCGGTGGGCTGCCCGATGCGCTGGCGCTCGGCTGGCGCGAGCCCGTTGCGCTCGCCCGCCGTACCGCGGTCCTGCACCTGGGCTTCGCGCCCGTGATGGTCGCCGACCTCGCCGCGTGGGCGCTGGCCGGCAAGCCGCTGCACCACCTCGTCGCCGACCATGCCGATGACTGGCCGCCGCCGTTTCACGGGGTCGCAGCCGATGACCGGTCGGTGCTCGACGCGTTGATGGCCGTCCTGCACCGCCACGACGATCCGACCGAAGGCATGCGCGCCGCCGTGCGCCTGGGCGGTGGAGGCACCGCGCTGCTCGCCGCTCTGGTCGGCGGGATCCTCGGCTGCCGGCGGCCCACCGCGATCGATCGCGTGCCGTGGCGCGAGCGGGTTGCGCTGCCCGACGACGCGACGCTCGCCGCCGCCGTCGCGGGGCTGCGGGGCACCTGAGCGACACGTCCGCGCGGCGCGGTCTGGCCGCCCGGGCCATGGTCGGGGCGGCGTCTGCGTGAGATGCTCGGCACATGACCGAAGAGCACGCAACGCTGCTGCAGGGCGGTCGGGTCGTCAGCGCTGACGGCGAGTACGACGCCGACGTCCTGATCGTCGGGGAGAAGATCGCCGCCGTCGGCGAGGTCGAGGCGCCGCCGGGCGCGACGGTGATCGACGTCGCCGGCTGCCGGGTGATGCCGGGACTGATCGACAACCACACGCACCTGTCGATGCCGTTCATGGGGATGATGTCCTCCGACGACTACAACACCGGCACGCAGGCCGCCGCGGCCGGCGGCGTGACCTGCCTGGTGGACTTTGCCATCCAACGCGAGCCCGACCAGTTGCGCTCGGCGCTGGCCGAGTGGCAGGGCCGTGCCGACGGCGCGGCCCACGTCGACTACGGGTTCCACATGGCCATCACCAACGCCAACGAGGCGACGATCGACGACATGGCCGCGATCGTCGACGCCGGCGTCAGCTCCTTCAAGTTGTTCATGGCCTACAAGGGCGAGCTGATGACGCGCGACGACGCGATGACGGCGTGCATGGAGCGCGCACGTGACCTCGGCGCGCTGACGATGGTCCACGCCGAGAACGGCGACGTGGTCGACCTGCTCGTCAAGCGCGCCCTGCACGCCGGGCAGACCGACGCGATCCACCACGCGCTGACGCGCCCGGAGTTCGTCGAGGCCGAGGCGACCTCGCGCGCCGCGCGGCTGTCGGAGTACACCGGCGCGTCGCTCTTCGTCGTCCACGTCACCTGTGCCGCGGCCGCCGCCGAGGTCCAGGCCGCCCAGCAGCGGGGCGTTCCCGTCAGCGCCGAGACCTGCACGCAGTACCTCGTCAACACGATCGACGACCTGCGCCGGCCGGGGGTCGAGGGCTGTCGCTACATCTGCTCGCCGCCGCTGCGGGAGGCGTCCAACCACGAGCCGTTGTGGGACTACGTGCAGCGTGGGATCCTCGAGTCGGTCTCGACCGATCACTGCCCGTTCACCAACGAGCAGAAGGCCCGTGGCCTGGAGAACTTCAGCCTGGTGCCCAACGGGCTGGCGGCGATCCAGCATCGCCTCGCCAAGCTGTGGGACGAGGGCGTCGTCGCCGGGCGGATCACGCCGTCGCAGTTGGTGGATCGGACCTCGACGACGATCGCGCGCCGCTTTGGTCTGGAGGACAAGGGCGCGATCGCGCCCGGCAAGGATGCCGACATCGTCGTCTTCGACCCGTCGGCGCCACGCGACTACGGCACGCACACGTCGTTCATGAACGTCGACTACGACATCTACGACGGCGAGACCGCGAGCGGTTCGGTCCGCCACACGCTGTCGCGCGGGACGATGGTCTACGACCAGGGCAAGATCGTGTCCGAACCCGGCCACGGGCGCTTCGTGGCACGCGCGGGCGCCGCGGTCGGAGCGACCGCATGAGCTTGACGGTCGACGCCGACCGCGTCCTGGCCGATCTGCATGAGCTTGCCGCCGCGAGCGGGGGCAAGCACGCCGGTGCCAAGCGGCTGGCGTGGTCAACCGACTGGACGGTCGCGCGCGAGTGGCTGCTGGGCAAGCTCGCCGAGATCGAGGGCGTGTCCGTCGACCGTGACGAGGCGGGCAACCTCTGGGCGCAGCTGCCGGGGGACGGCAGCGCCGAGGGCTTCGTCATCGTCGGGTCGCACATCGACGCGGTGCCGTCGGGCGGCTGGCTGGACGGCGCGCTGGGCGTGATGGCCGCGCTCGGCGTCCTGCGTGCCCTTGCGGGGGCCGATGGACCGCCGCCGGTCACCGTGCGGCTGGTCGACTGGGCCGACGAGGAGGGGGCGCGCTTCGGTCGCAGCCTCGTCGGCTCCTCGGCGGTGGCCGGCACGCTGGATCCCGACGACGTCCGCGGCCTGCTCGACGCCGGCGGCGTCACGCTGCAGGACGCGATGGCGTCGGTCGGCGTCGATCTCGACGGCGCGTCGGCGGCGACCGCGCGCCTGGACGGTGCCCGCGCCTACCTCGAGCTCCACATCGAGCAGGGCCCGGTCCTCCTGGACACCGGCCGGCTGGCCAGCGCGGTCAGCGGCACCTTCGGCGACGAGCGTTACCTGATCGCCTTCAGCGGCCAGTCCGCCCACGCCGGGTCGACGCCGATGCGTCTGCGCCGCGACACGCTGGCCGCGGCAGCCGCCGCGGCGCTGGAGATCCGCGAGGTCGGCATCCGCCACGGCGGCGTGACGACCGTCGGCGCGATCACCAGCCAGCCGGCGGTGATCACGGCGATCGCGGGGGAGTCGGAGCTGATGCTCGATCTGCGGCACCTCGACGCCGACGTCTTGGCCACCATGTTGGCCGAGTGTCTCGAGGCCTGCGAGCGCGCGGCCGCGGCGTTTGGCTGCACGGTGGCGCCGCGCCGCGTGTTCGGTGCGACGCCGACGCCCTTTCATCCCAAGTTGATTGCCATTGCGCGCGCGGCGGTGGACGCCGCCGGCGGGGATGACGGCCCGCCCATCCCGTCCGGGCCGCTGCACGACGCGACCGAGATCGGGCGCCGCGTGCCGACCGTGATGCTCTTCGCCCAGTCCGACCCGCCGATCTCCCACACCGAGGTCGAGGATTCACCGGACGCGGCCCTGCGGATCGCGATCGCGGCTTACGGCCAGACGGTGGGCGAGACCATTGCCTTGGTCGCCGCCGGCGGGCTGGAGGAAGCTTGATGATGGACTTCGGCCTGGTCCTGCAGAACGACCCGCCGGCCGCCCGGGTCATCGACCTCTGCAAGCGTGCCGAGAGCTACGGCTTCTCGCACGCCTGGACGTTTGACTCCCACTTGCTGTGGGAGGAGCCCTACGTCATCTACAGCCGGATCCTCAACGAGACCCACAAGCTGATCGTCGGGCCCATGGTCACCAACCCGGCGACGCGCGACTGGACGGTGACCGCGTCGCTGTTCGCCACGCTCAACGAGATGTACGGGAACAGGACGATCTGCGGGATCGGCCGCGGCGACAGCGCGGTGCGCGTCATCAACGGCACGCCGGTGCGGATCGCCGAGATGCGCGAGGCGATCGCGGTCATCCGTGGGCTGGCCAACGGCGAGGCGGTGGACTACAAGGGCACGACCTTGCGGTTGCCGTGGAGCCCGGACAGCCGGCTGCCGATCTGGGTCGCCGCCTACGGACCCAAGATGTTGGCCTTGACCGGCGAGATCGGCGACGGCTTCATCCTGCAGCTGGCCGACCCGGACATCACGGCCTGGTCGATCGCGGCGGTGCGCAACGCCGCCGAGGAGGCCGGCCGCGACCCCGCCAGCGTCACGATCTGCGTCGCCGCGCCGGCTTATGTCACCGACGGCACCGAGGCAGGTCTGGCCCACGGCCGCGACCAGTGCCGCTGGTTCGGCGGGATGGTCGGCAATCACGTCGCCGACATCGTCGCCCGCTACGGCGGCGATGGCGCCGCGGTGCCCACGGCGCTGACCGACTACATCGCCGAGCGCGAGGGCTATGACTACAACGAGCACGGCCGCGCCGGCAACACCCACACCGCGTTCGTCCCCGACGCCATCATCGACCGCTTCTGCCTGATCGGCCCGCCCGAGACCCAGATCGAACGTCTCAACGAGCTGGCCGACCTCGGCGTCGACCAGTTCGCCCTCTACCTCCAGCACGACGACAAGGACGCCACGCTGCGCAGCTACGGCGAGCAGGTCATCCCGGCGGTCAACCGGCGAGCGGCCGCGAAGCTGTAGCAGGGACCCTCCTGGACTCTTGAGTCGATCTTGAGGTGCGCGCGGCTACCCTTCGGGCACATGCCCCGCCGTCTTCTCGTGCTCGGCTCCACCGGGTCGATCGGCACCCAGGCGCTCGATGTCGTCGCTCGCACCGATGATCTTGAGATCGTCGGGCTCAGCGCCGCCCGCTCCTGGGAGCCGCTCGTCGAACAGGCCATCCGCCACGGTGTGCGCCGGATTGCGCTCGCCGATCCTGACGCGGCCGCCCGCGCGGCCGAGGCGTGGACCGACGGTGAGGTGCTCGTGGGCGCCGAGGGGCTCGTGCAACTTGTCTTGGAGTCCGGGGCCGACCTCGTGCTCAACGCGCTGGTCGGCTCGGCGGGCCTCGGCCCGACGGTCGCGGCGCTGGGGGAGGGGATCGACCTCGCGCTGGCTAACAAGGAGTCGCTGGTCGTGGGCGGCGAGCTTGTCACGCAGCTCGCCGAGGCCACGGGCGCACAGCTGCTGCCGGTCGACTCCGAGCACGCCGCGCTGCATCACCTGCTGCATGGCGTCCCGACCGGGGCGCTGGAGCGGATGACGATCACCGCCTCGGGCGGCCCGTTCCGTGGCCGCAGTCACGCCGAGCTGGCCGACGTCACCGTCGCCGAGGCGCTCAACCACCCGACCTGGTCGATGGGCGGCAAGATCACCATCGACTCGGCCACGTTGATGAACAAGGGCCTCGAGGTCATCGAGGCCCATCACCTCTTCGGCCTGCCGTATGACCGCATCGACGTCGTCGTGCACCCGCAGTCGATCGTCCACGCGCTCGTGGAGACCGCCGACGGCGCGCAGCTCGCGCACCTCGGGCTGCCCGACATGCGGATCGCCATCGCCTACGCCTTGCACCACCCCGACATCGTCAAGCTCCCCACCAAGCGACTGAACCTCGCCGAGCTGGGCGCGCTGACCTTCGAGGAGGTCGACCGCGACGCCTTCCCGTGCCTGGACCTGTGCCTGCAAGCGGCGCGCGCCGGTGGCACCGCGCCCTGCATCCTCAACGCCGCCAACGAGGTCGCCGTGCACGCCTTCCTGAACGAGCGGCTCGCCTTCACCGGCATCGCCGACGTCATCGACGCGACGCTGCAGCAGATGCCCAGCGGCCCCGTCCGCGCCTTCGAGTCCCTCTTCGAGGCCGACCGCGCCGCGCGCGAGCTGGCGACCGAGCAGATCGGAGCGCGCGCCTAAATGAGCTGGCTCCTCGCCTTTGTCGGCTTCGCGCTGCTGATCATCCTGCACGAGTTCGGCCACTTCGCCGCCGCCAAGGCCGTCGGGATGCGCGTCGAGCGCTTCGCGCTCTTCTTCCCGCCGCTGCTGTGGACCGTGAAGCGCGGCGAGACCGAGTACGGCATCGGGGCGATCCCGCTCGGTGGTTACGTGAAGATCACGGGGATGAACCCGGCGGAGGTGATCCCGCCCGAGCACGAGCACCGCGCCTATTACAAGCAGCCGGTCTGGAAGCGCCTGGTGGTCATCGGCGCCGGACCGGCGATGAACGTGCTCGTCGCGTTCGTGATCCTGTTCTTCCTGTTCGCGGTCAAGGGCGACCAGGTCGTCAACAACAAGGTCGGCGACATCGCCCCCAAGTCGGCGGCCGTCGGTGTTCTGCAGCAGGGCGACCAGCTCGTCGCCGTCGACGGCGTCAAGGGCACGCCCGACGTCCTGCGCAAGAGCATCGGCAAGCACATCTGCGCCGCCGGGGCCAAGGTCCAGGGGTGCGTCGCCGCCACGCCGGCCAAGGTCACGATCGTCCGCGACGCCCGCACGCAGGTGCTCGAGGTCCGGCCGCGCTACAGCAAGATCGACAAGCGGATGCTGATCGGCTTCTCGTTCGGCGGCACGTATCACCCGCTCCCGATCGGCCAGTCGGCGAGCCGCTCGGTCACCGGGATGTGGAACGTCACGAAGGCCACCGTCGACACCGTCTCCAAGCTCTTCTACGACTCCTCGGCGCGCAAGAACCTGTCGGGCGTGGTCGGCTCCTACGAGACGACGCGCCAATCGATCGCCGCCGACAACGTCGAGCGCTCGCTGACGATCCTCGCGCTGATCTCGCTGTCGCTGGCGATCGTCAACCTCTTTCCCTTCCTTCCCTTGGACGGGGGGCATATCTTCTGGGCGCTGGCCGAGAAGCTGCGGGGGCGCCCGATCCCGTTCCGGATCATGGAGCAGGCCAGCTACGTAGGCTTCGTATTGGTCCTCATGCTGTTCGCCGTGGGGCTGACCAACGACATCGGTCGGCTGCAAGACGGAGGCTTCGGGGTGAAGTAGTTCAACTGGAGGAAGCGGAAGTGGAAAGCAGCACGGCACCAAAGCGTGGGGTCGACGCGGCGACGATCGCCGAGGCGTTTCGCCTCACCTCGTCCCAGCGCGCCGGCGAGATCGCCATCCGGACCAAGGGCGACGAGGTCTCCTGGACCTGGGCCGAGCTGCGCGAGCGCGTCGATCGCCTCGCCGGCGGCCTCGACGCGCTGGGCCTGCGCAAGGGCGACACCATCGCCTTGATGCTGGGCAACCGGCCCGAGTTCCACCAGGCCGACCTCGCGGCCATGATGGTCGGGGCCACGCCCTTCTCCATCTACATGACCTATGCGCCCAACCAGATCGAGTATGTGGTCTCGGATGCCGGCGCGAAGATCATCATCACCGAACAGCAGTTCTTGGCCAACGTGCTGGAGGCGCGGAAGTCGCTGCCCAACCTCGAGCACGTCATCGTCGTCGACGGCGAGGCGCCTGAGGGCACGATGGCGCTGGCCGACGTCCCGGCCGGCGAGGGCTTCGACGTCGAGGCGTCGATCGCGGCGCTGAGCCCCGAGGACGTCCTGACGTTGATCTACACGTCGGGCACGACCGGGCCACCCAAGGGCGTCGAGCTGGCCCACCGCAACCTGCTCTCGGCGGTTAGCGGCATCGAGGAGATCGTCCAGTTCCCCGACGGGGCCCGCGTCATCTCCTGGCTGCCCAACGCGCACATCGCCGAGCGTGCCGCACACCACTACCTGCCGATCGTCTTCGGCTTCCAGGTCACCTGCTGTCCCAACCCGCGCGAGATCATCTCGTTCCTGCCCGAGGTCCGGCCGCACTGGTTCTTCGCGGTCCCGCGGATCTGGGAGAAGCTGAAGGCTGGACTGGAGGCGATGGTCGCCTCCCAACCCGAGGAGCAGCGCGTCAAGGCACAGGCGGCGCTGGCCGCGGCCCAGCAGAAGGTGGCGCTGGAGCAGGCCGGCGAGCCGGTGCCCGAGGAGCTGGCGGCCGCCGTCGCGCAGGCCGACACCGAGATGTTCGCCGGGCTGCGCGCGATGCTCGGCCTCGACCAGGTCGTCGCGATCAACGTCGGCGCCGCTCCGACGCCCGTCCCGGTGCTCGAGTTCTTCCACGCCATCGGCCTGCCGCTGTCGGAGCTGTGGGGGATGAGCGAGACCTGCGGCGGCGGCTCGGTCAACCCGCCCTCGCGCATCAAGATCGGCACCGTCGGTCCGGCGACGCCCGGCTGCGAGCTCAAACTTGCCGACGACGGTGAGCTGCTGATCCGCGGCGATCTCGTGATGCTCGGCTACCGCGGGCTGCCGGAGAAGACCGCCGAGACGATCGATCCTGACGGTTGGCTGCACACCGGCGACATCGCGCAGATCGATGAGGACGGCTACGTCAAGATCGTCGACCGCAAGAAGGAGATCATCATCAACGCGGCCGGCAAGAACATGTCGCCGGCCAACATCGAGGCGACGCTCAAGAGCGCGTCACCGCTGATCGGCAACGCGGTCTGCATCGGTGACGCCAAGCCCTACAACACGGCGCTGATCGTGCTCGACGCCGACTTCGCCCCGGCGTGGGCGGCGCAGAACGGCCTCGGCGACACGTCGTTGGAGGAGCTCGCCCACGAGGACGCGATCCGTGCGGCGATCCAGGCGGGCGTCGACGGCGCCAACGCCACGCTGGCGCGCGTCGAGCAGATCAAGAAGTTCGTGATCGTCGAAGGCGACTGGCTGCCCGGCGGCGACGAGCTGACGCCGACGATGAAGCTCAAGCGCAAGCCCATTGCCGCGAAGTACGACGGCGACATCGCCGGGATGTACACGGGGTAGGTCGCTAGCCCCGGCTCATCGCTACGTCCGATTTATGGCCTGCTACGCGTGATATCATGCGTAGTAGGTTGTAAATCACGCGTAGCTCGAGCGCCGCTGCTCGGGCAAGGAGGATGTGGCGATGGAAGTGCTCTTGGAGGCGACGGCCCTGAAGATGGGCGACCGCACGATGTATGCGACGGCCGGCCCGGCCGAGTCGGTCATCCGGCTCATCGACCAGCCGTCGACCTGGGACCCGTTGGCCAAGCAGCCGCACGGCAACCGCGTTCGGTCCAAGGACCACGTCGCGGCCATCGTCGAGTACCTCAAACACGAGGAGAACCCGATCCTGAGCTCGATCGTCGTCTACGCCAAGGGCAGCGACGTCACGTTCGCGCAGGCCGATGGCCTCGCCAACGTCGGCCACCTCAGGGTCAAGATCGGCACGACGTTCGACGTCGGCGACGGTCAGCACCGCTGCGCGGCGCTCGCGCAGCTGATCGCCGACCTCGAGGACGCCGACGAGGACGACCCGCGCCGTGAGCGCATCCACGGCATGTCGGTCCCGCTCCTGGTCGTCGTCGATGACGACCAGGCGCGTCGCGCCCAGGACTTCGTCGACCTGCAGCGCAACGCCAAGCCACCGTCCGGCAGCCTGGGCTCATCGATGGATCGCCGCCACGCGATCAACCGCTTCACGCTCGAGATCGCCAAGGCGGCCGACCTCACCAACGAGGGCCAGCGCATCGAGTTCCTCAAGGACACGGTCGGCAAGCTCTCCGGGAAGCTCTACACGTTCCAGGCGTTCCGCCAGTTCGTGACGACGCTGATCATCGGGTCCTCCCAGCGCACGCGCGCGGGCCTGGAGAAGGCCGCCGACGAGGCCGTGGGCAACGGCCAGTACGCGGCCGAGCACAACCGCGTCCTCGACATCCTCAACACCGCGGCGCACACGATGCCTGGCTGGTCGGAGATCATGGACGGATCGCTGACCGTCGCGGAGTTCCGCGCGGACTACCTCCACTCGACGGCGGCCGGCCTCTACACGCTCGGCCTCGGCCTCTACCACGTCCACAACGACGGCGGCGACATCGACGAGGCCATCGCGAGGGCGGCGAAGATCGACTGGCGCCGCGAGCCGGTCGACCGCGACGGCAAGTCGTTCTTCGACGGGACGCTCATCCTCAAGGTCGAGGAGGACGACGGCAGCGTCAGCCGCAAGCTGGCGTCCGGCCGCCCGGCCTGGGAGGCCGCGGGCGAGAAGCTCTACAACGCCATCAAGTAGCCGCTGGGAGCAGGGGCGGTGCGCGATGCGCCGCCCCTCAGCGGGTCAGCCCGCGACGGGCGCGGCGGCCCGCGCGCGGCGGGTCAGTTCGACCGTCGCGGCGCGGAGGCCGGCCGGCTCGGTGACCGGCTCGGCGAAGCCGACGCGGGTCGGAGCGCTGCCGCGGGGCGTGCCGACCATGAGGTCCAGGCCGTAGCGGTCGGCGGCCGTGCAGCGGGCCGTCTCGGCATCGGGGTAGCCGCCCAGCGCCTGGGCCATGATCAACAGCGCGTCGGCGTGGTCGTCGTTGAGGTGGGTGATCGCGGCGCGTGCCTCGCCGACGGGGTCGGCTTCGGCGTTGGCGTAGGCCTCGGCGTCGGCGGAGTCCATCCGGCCGTAGCCGCCGACCCAGCGCACGCGCTCCACACCGAGCAGGTAGAGCGAGAAGTCGCCGAACTCGGCGTACATCGCGGCGGTCGGGACGCTGGCCAGGTAGGCCGCGCGGGCGACGCGCTCGATCTCGCCCGAGGGGCGGGTGACGCGGCCGGCCAGGGTGACGCGGCCGGCGGCCAACGGATCCTTGCGACGCTCGGCCGCGGCCACCACCAGGCTGGCTCGCGGATCGCGGTCAAGGTTGCGGCCGTGCTCGGCGAGCGTGGAGACGAACAGGACCGGCGAGCCGTCGTCCAGCGCTGCGTAGCTGACCAGCGAGGCCCACGGCGTGCCGTCATCCGAGAGCGTGGCCAGCGTGGCGACGTTGGTCTGGGCGACGAGCGTCCGGGCCTCTTCGCCGGCGGTGCGGCGGCGGCTGGCAGGGACCTGGGTCAGGGGCGGCGGTGGAGGAGGTCTGCCTGCCCGTCCGTCACCTGCGACCTGGTGGTCGCCGGTTGCAGAAGCGGTGATGTCGGTCACGAGGATTTCCTGATGGTCGCGGTTTCGGTCGAGGGCGTCCAGACGGACGAGCCTGTTAGGTCACCCTAAAGCATGTTAGGGTGCCCAAACATACCCGACCTCGCAGCTCGGGCTCAGGACGCCCTGACAGCCAGCAAGATGCCCTCTTCCCGACGTTCCCTTCCCGCCGCAGCGCTCGTCGCGCTGCTCCTACTCGCCTTCGCCGGCGCGGCCCGGGCCGCGCCCAAGCGCATCGCGGCGCTCACGCCGTTCACGGCCAACACCCTCGCCGAGCTCGGCGTCCGCCCGGTCGCCGTCGGCCAGACGCTCGGCGGCCACGACCGCCTCGACCCGCGGCTGAAGGGCGTGCCGACCCTCGCGCTGTCGCATCCCAACGGCCCCAACGTCGAGCAGCTCGCGCTCCGCAACCCGCAGCTCGTGCTCTCCGCGCCGATCTGGCGCAAGGGGGAGGAGGCGATGAAGCGGCTGGGGATGACCGTCGCCTACAGCGACCCGCGCAGCGTGGCCGACCTGCTCGTCCAGACGCGGCGCATCGGCGGGCTGGTCGGCAAGCGCGCCGCCGCCGATCGGCTGGCGGCGCGCCAGTCCGCCGCGATCGCCGCCGCGCGGCGCGGCATCCGCAGGCACCCGTCGGTCCTGCTGATCATGGGCGTTGGGCGCACGAGCTACGCGATGCTCGCCAACAGCTGGGGCGGAGACGTGGTCCGCCAGGCCGGCGGCCGGCTGCTGACCGGTGGGCTGACCGCTAGCGGCGGCTACGCGCGGATCTCCGACGAGGCGGTGGTGGCCCGCGACCCGGACATCATCATCGCGGTCCCGCACGGCGCTCCGTCCGACATCCCGAAGCTCGCCAAGTACCTGGCCAACAAGGCCGGCTGGCGGACGACCAAGGCCGCCAGGCGCCACAGGATCTTCGTGTCCGCCGGCAACTCGCTGCTGCAGGCCTACACCGATCCGGGCGCGACGATCCGCGACGTGCGGGCCAAGTTCCTCGGGAACTGACGGCGTGGCCGTCCGCCAGACCTCGGTCGTCCTCGTCGCCGCGCTGCTCGCGCTAGCGGCGGTTGCCGCATCGTTGACGCTCGGCGCGGTCCACGTGCCGCTGCGCGATGTGGTCGACGCGCTGACCGGGCGCGCCGACGCCGGGCCGCTGCGTGAGATCGTGCTCGCGCTGCGGGTCCCGCGGACGGTCGAGGCGATCGTCGTCGGCGCGGCGCTCGGCGTCGCCGGCGTGCTGTTGCAGGGCGCGCTGGGCAACCCACTGGCCTCACCGGACATTGTCGGCGTCACCGGCGGCGCGGGCTTCGGCGCGATCCTCGTGCTGCTGGCCTTCCCGGGTGCCATCGCGCTGCTGCCGGTCGGCGCGCTGGCGTTCGGTGCACTGGCCGGCGCGCTGGTGCTGGCGATCGCCTGGTCGGGGCCGTCGGGCGGTGCCACCGGCCGGTTGATCCTGGCCGGGATCGCGGTCAGCGCGCTCTTCGGTGCCGGGACGACCTCGTTGATGGTGGCCTACTCAGACCGCGTCCAGTCGGCGGTGCTGTGGATGGCCGGCGGGCTGTCGTCGGACGGCTGGTCGGGGCTGCGCGTGGCGTGGCCGTACTTCGTCGTCGGCTTCGTGGTCGCCGCGGTGCTCTCGCGCCCGCTGGATCGCCTGGCGCTGGGCGACGATGTCGCCGAGTCGCTCGGCGTGCGGCCGCGGCTGATCCGGCTGGCGGCGGTGTCGGCGGCGACGCTCCTGGCCTCGGCCGCGGCGGCGCTCGTCGGGTTGTTGGGGTTCTTGGGTCTCGTCATCCCGCACTTGGTGCGGCTCGCCGGCGGGACGGCGAGCCATCGCTACGTGATGGGCGCCTCGGCGCTGGTCGGCGCGGCGCTGCTGCTGGCCGGCGACACGCTGGCGCGGACGGTGCTCGCGCCGATCGAGCTGCCGGTCGGGCCGTTCATGGTGGTCTTGGGCGTGCCGGTCTTTCTCTGGCTGCTGCGGAGCGCGCACTGATGCCGAGCATCCGCGAGGCGGTCGTGCTGCTGGGCGGCGTGGAGATCCTGCGCGGATGCTGAGCGTCCGCGATGCGGTCGTGCGGCTGGGCGGGGCCGAGATCCTGCGCGGCGCCGATCTCGATGCGGCGCCCGGCCGGCTGACGGCCGTCGTCGGACCCAACGGCGCCGGCAAGTCGACGCTGGTGCGCGCGGCGGCGGGGCTGCAGCGGTTGGAGTCCGGCAGCGTGCGCTGGAACGGACAGGAGGCGACGAAACTGCGCGGGCGCAAGCTGGCTCGGCTGCGCTCGTTCGTGCCCCAGCGTGCGCGCGTCCCGGACGGCGTGCGGGTCCACGAGGCGGTGGCGATCGGGCGGGCGCCGCATCTGGGCCCGCTGCAGCGGCCGACGCGCGGTGACCGCGACGCCGTGGATCGCGCGATGGCGCGCGCGGGCGTGACCGCGTTTGCCGAGCGCAGGCTCACGACGCTGTCGGGCGGCGAGCTGCAGCGCGTGCAGGTCGCTGTCGCGCTCGCGCAGGACGCGCCGGCGCTGATGGCCGACGAGCCGACCTCCAGCCTGGACCTCGGCGCCACGTCGGTGATCGCGCGGCTGCTGCGTGGCCTTGCCGACGATGGCCTCGCGGTCGTCCTCGTTGTTCATGATATTGCTCTCGCCGCTGCTGTCGCTGACGAGGTCGTTGTCGTCTCCGGTGGGCGGACGGTCGCCGCCGGCCCGCCGGCGACCGTCCTCACCGCGTCGCTGCTGTCTGACGTCTGGCACGTCGACGCCGGCCTCGTGCAGCGTGACGGCCGCACCGCGCTGCACGTTGACTGGCTCGGGGCGGGTCTGCCGTCCCAACCCCTTCCATCGTCCCAACCAGGAGTTGTTGTTCATGATTGGTCGTAGCGTCCTCTGCTGTTGCATCGTGGGAGCGATCGCGCTGCCCGCCGGGGCAAGCGCCGCGACGCCCGCAGGAAGCGGGACGTCGGTCCTGACGCTGCAGACCGAGGCGCTCGGCGTCCTGGGGGTGACCACCTCCGCGGTCGCGCCGGCCAGGGCCAAGGGCTCCAGGTTCACCTTCCCGGTCACGACGGCGAGCGTCGGCACGGCGGCCACGCTGGGCCACGCCGGCGGGCTGCGCCTGCGGGCCGGGACGCGCTCGGTGGTGCTGAGCGCGCCGCGCGTGCGGCTGGCCAAGGACTCGCGCCTGACAGCCAGGATCGGCAAGGCCACGGTGACGGTGTTCACGGTCGACGGGGCCAAGCGCAAGCTGAGCAGCACCGCCGGCGCCGTCACGCTGCGCGGCGCGAAGATCCGGCTGACGGTGGCGGGCGCCGCCGCCCTGCGGCGCGCGCTGCATCTGCGCCGCCTGTCGCCCGGCGTGCTCGGCACGTTGACCGTTGACGCCAAGCGCAGCGCGACCACGACCGGCAGCGAGCCCAGCGGCGCCCCGACGCCCGGTGGCACCACGACGGCGCCCGGCGGGACGACCACGACGCCCGGCCCAAGCGCACCCATCGACCTCGGCGGCCCGGCGCCGCTGGCGCGCCCGGCGACCGCGGTCGACGTGACCGCCGCCGCGATCACCTGGCACGTGCGCGAATCGTTCATCCGCTACATCAACACCGGCGAGGGCACCGCGACCTCCGGCGGCGCCACCGCCGATCCGCCGACCGTCCTGCCGGGCAGCAGCGTGCCGCTGGTCTACGACTTCCACTTCCCGTTCAAGGATGGGTGGTATGACCCGGTGAGCAAGACGGCGCGGGTGACCTACGCCGGCACGGTCACCTTCACCTACAACGACCACGGCATCAAGTTCACCGCGAGCGATCCGGAGATCGAGATCGCTGCCGGCACCACGTCACGCGCGATCTTCGCCACCGCGAACATGACGCCGGTCAAGCGCGGCGTCTTGGTCAAACTCGATCCGGGTGCCGCGGCGTCGACGGTCCACAGCCCGGACGGCACCGACCAAGCCTACGCGCAGATCCCGGGCTCGATCCCGGCCGACGCAGGCGCCTCGGTCTTCGCCGGGTTCTACGTCGCCAACGATCCGTTCGGCTGGATCAGCGTCGACCTGACGACGCCGCCGGTCTAGGCCTTACGGCCAGCCGGCGCCGGGCGTCGCCAGGCGCGCGGCGTCGCGGCCGGCCGCCTTGGCCTCGTACATCGCCCGATCGGCCGCCTGCAGCAGCGCCTCGGCGCTGCGGTCCGGTCGATCGGGCAGCGCCACGCCGATCGACGCGGTGAGCTGCGCGACGCCCGTCGCCAGCGGGATCGGCTCGGCGAGCAGGAGCCGCAGGCGCTCGGCGACGTCCATCGCCTCTTCAGCGGAGCCGACGTCCTCGCAGAGGGCGACGAACTCGTCGCCGCCGAAGCGGGCCACGGTGTCTCCGGGGCGTAGATCCTCGTCGATGCGCGCCGCGCTGATGCGCAGCAGCTCGTCGCCGGCGTGGTGGCCGAGCGTGTCGTTGGTGTGCTGGAAGTTGTCGAGGTCGATGAAGAGCACCGCGACGGTCTTCTCGGCGCGCTTGGTGCGCTGCAGCGCGTGGCGCAGGCGCTCGGCGAGCTTGGCGCGGTTGGCCAGCCCGGTCAGCGGGTCGTGGTCGGCGAACGGCTTCGGCAGCTTCTCGCCCGCTCGGCTGGCGTCCAGCGCGCCGGCCGCGTGGTCGGCGAAGAGCCGCAGGACCTGGAGGCGCTCGCGGCCGGGGATCAGGCGATCGGTCGGGTCGTCGACCCAGATGACGCCGCGCAGCTCACCGCTCGCGTCGCGCAGCCCGACGACCAGCCAGTGGCGCTCCCACGCGTAGGGCCCGCGGCCGTTGGCCTGCGAGCGGTAGACGGTGGCCTGCATGTTCAGCGTGCCCTCGGCGTCCTCGCGCGTGAGCAGATGGCAGCCATGGCGCTCGTAAACCGGCGCCAGGATCGGCTCGAACTGGGTGAGCGTGAAGGCGAGATGGGCGAAGACCGGGTCGTGCATGGTCCAGCCCGCCGTTGCGGCCGGCCGCATCAGCCCACCGTTCTCGGCCAGCAGGATGGCGGCGCGCTGGAAGCCGAGCGTCTCGCAGATGCCGGTGCAGACGGCTTGCAGCACGCCGGCGCGGCGGCGCTGCTCGCCCGTGAGGAGCGAGAGGCTGAGCAGCCGGTCCAGCGCGCTGCGATGGCTCGCGTCGCGGTCGGCGTCGGCGGCCTGCTCGACGGCCAGCGCGGCGATCTGGGTCAGCGAGACGAGGCGATCGCAGTCGTCATCGGCCGGGCGACGCCCATCAAGCGGCTCGTCGACGGAGATGATGCCGAGCACGTCCCCGTTGCCGCGACGCATCACGGCGAGCAGCAGATTCTCGTCTGGGACGACATGTGCACCGCGGCGCTCGAACCGGGCGGCCAGGTGCGGAGCCCATTGCTCCCAGCTCGACGTCTTGCCCAGGCGCGCGAGGCGCGCGTCCTCCGGGCCGTGGACGGTCGACGCTTCGAAGTCGTCCCACGCCGGCCGGTGCAGGTTGATGGTGACCGAGCGGTAGCCCAGGCCCTCGGAGATCACGGCGGCGATCCGGTCCAGCGCGAAGACGAGGTCGTTGCGGGAGCGCACGCCGCGGGCAGCCTCCAGCGCTTCGCGCAGGGAGGCGATCAGGGACAGGGGCGATGATCCGGGCACGGTTTCTCCCTGTTAACGGTCGCGACGGCGCGCGGCTTGAGGTCGCTGTCCGCGCCGCTCAGCGCACGTGCGCGCGGGTGACCTGCGCGGGCGTGGCCGCGCAGGTCACCTGCGCGGGCGTGGCCGCGCCGAGCAGCATCAGGCCCAGCTCGAGCTCGGCGCGCAGCGTGTCCAGCACCCAGCGTGCGCCGGCCTCGCCGTCGAAGGCCAGGCCCCAGAGCA
The DNA here is from genome assembly GCF_035996765.1 of Baekduia sp. Taxonomy (NCBI): domain Bacteria; kingdom Bacillati; phylum Actinomycetota; class Thermoleophilia; order Solirubrobacterales; family Baekduiaceae; genus Baekduia; species Baekduia sp. The sequence goes on along the minus strand of NZ_DASYJG010000098.1, from coordinate 115,659 downwards.
ACGGCCTGCCGACCAGGACGGCGCGGGCGCCGAGCGCCAGCGCCACCAGGACGTCGGTGCCGCGGCGCACGCCGCCGTCGACGAAGACCTCGACGTCGCCGCTGACCTCCTGGACGACGTCCTCGAGCAGGTCGATTCCGGCCGGCACGCCGTCGAGCTGGCGGCCGCCGTGGTTGGAGACGACGATCCCGGCGGCGCCATGGACGATCGCCAGCCGCGCGTCGGCCGCAGTGTGGACGCCCTTGACGAGCACGGGCAGGTCGACGGCCTCGACGAGCGCTTCGAGGTCCTTCCAGGTCAGCGATGCGTCGACCAGCGAGAAGAAGTCGGCCGGCGTCATCCCGACGCTGTGCCCGGCGGCAGCGCTGACGCCGGGCATGTCGATGCCGGGCGGGACGGCGAAGCCGGTGCGCAGATCGCGCTCGCGGCGCCCGGCCCGCGGGGCGTCGACGGTCACGACGAGCGCCTGGTAACCGCAGTCGACGGCCTCGTCGACGAGCGCGTGGGTCACGCCGCGGTCGCGCAGCACGTAGAGCTGAAACCAGCGCGGCGCACCGGGCGCGGCGCCGGCCACCTCGCGGGCGGTGACGGTCGCGAGCGTCGAGACGCACATCAGCGTCCCGGCGCCCGCGGCGGCCCGCGCCATCCCCGGCTCCCCGTCGGGATGCGCCATGCGTTGCAACGCGACCGGGGCGACCAGCACGGGCATCGAGATGTCGGTGCCCAGGACGCTCGTCGCGGTCGAGACGGCGCTGACGTCGACCAGGACGCGCGGCAGCAGCTGGCGGCGCGTGAAGGCGGCTTCGTTGTCGGCCAGCGTGCGCTCGTCCCCGGCGCCGCCGGCGAAGTAGCCGAGCGGACCGGCGTCGAGGCGCTCGGCGACGAGCGCCTCGAGGTCACGCAGTGAGACGGGCCCACCCACTCCCCTCATCGCGGTGTGACCGGGTCGATCGCGATCCAGCTCTTGGCCAGCGGCCCCAGCCGCTCGGCGTGGACCGGCGCGCCGAAGAGCCGCGCCAGCTCGTCGCGGCGCAGCAGGTCGATCTCCTCCCAATGGCCTTGGGCGCCGAAGCGCCACAGCGGGCGGCGAATGCGCGTCGGCAGCCAGTGCGCGAAGGGCAGCAGGCTGTGCGGCTCGACCGGGAACGAGTAGGCCGGCGTTTGCACGTAGAGCCCGCGGCCGACGCGGCCGACCTCGGCGGCGAACGCGCCACGGCGCTCGCGCGGGACGTGCTCGATCACGCTGGACGAGTAGACGAGGTCAAACGTGCCGTCCTCATACGGCAGGCCTGCGGTGACATCGGCCTGCAGGAACGGGCCCGGGTAATTCGGCCGCGCGACGAGGTCAACGCCCGTGATCTCGAGCTCCGGTTCCAGCGCGCGCAGGCCGATGGCTCCGCAGCCGACATCGAGGACCTGCATCCCGGGCGCGAGGCCCGTGAGGCCGAAGAACTGGGCGTGGCGGCGCGCGCGGGCACGTGCGGCGAGCGGGGACGCGATGCGCGCCCGGGTCCGGCTTCGCGCGGTCCCGTAGACGTCGGTGGGGGCCACGGGGCGGGAGGCTAGTCCGTTTGCCTCCTAGAATGCGTGCATGGCCTCTGCGCGTCAGATCCACGTGGGTGACGTCCCGATCGGGGGTGGCGCACCCGTGGCCGTCCAGACGATGACCAAGACCGAGACGGCGAACCTGACCGCGACGATGGACCAGATCCGCCGCGTCGCAGACGCCGGGGCCGACATCGTGCGCTGCGCCGTGCCGCGCGAGGCCGACATCGAGGCGCTCAAGACGATCGTCGTCGAGTCACCGATTCCGATCATCGCCGACATCCACTTCAACCACACGCTGGCGATCAAGGCGATCGAGGTCGGCGCGCACTGCGTGCGGATCAACCCGGGCAACATCGGCGGGCCCGACAAGGTCGCCGAGGTCATCGCCGCGGCCAAAGCCAAGGGCACGCCGATCCGCGTCGGCGTCAACTCCGGCTCATTGCCCAAGCACCTGCGCGACATGGAGTTCACCAACCCGGTCGAGGCGCTGGTCACCGCCGCCACCGAGTGGGTCGAGCTGATGCACCGCCTTGACTTCTATGACTTCAAGCTGTCGATGAAGTCGACGTCGGTGCCCAACACGATCGCCTCCAACCGCCTGCTGGCCGAGAAGATCGACCACCCGCTGCACCTCGGCATCACCGAGGCGGGGACGAAGTGGTCGGGCTCGCTCAAGAGCGCGGTCGGGCTTGGCACGCTGCTGGCCGACGGCATCGGCGACACGATCCGGATCTCGCTTTCGACCTTCCACGCCGAAGAGGAGGTCAAGGTCGCCTGGGAGATCCTGAAGGCCTTGAAGCTGCGCGAGCGCGGTCCGGTGCTGATCGCCTGTCCGACCTGCGGGCGCCTGCAGTTCGACATGGACTCGGTCGTCATGGAGGTCGAGCGCCGGCTGGAGGCCTACGCCGACCCGATCGAGGTCTCGATCCTCGGCTGCGCGGTCAACGGCATCGGCGAGGCGCGCCACGCGGACTTCGGCATCACCGGCGCCAAGGACTCGGCGATGATCTTCTCCAAGGGCGAGCCGCTGAAGAAGGTGCCCACCGAGCACCTCGTCGACGAGCTCTTCGCCGAGATCGACAAGTACTACGCGTCGGGCAAGCAGGTTGTCGTCGACGCGGGCGCCGCGGCCGAGGCCGCGCAGTGGCTGGCCGAGAACGAGGACGAGACGGCGATGACGCCCGAGCGCCTCGCCGCGCTGGAGGCCAAGCAGGCCGAGGCCGACGCCGACGCGATCGACGAAGCCGTCTCCCCGGTCACCGGCCGCCGGTTCACGCGGGCCTAGCCTTGACTTCAAGCGTGGTTGAGGTCGCATCATGAGCGGCGTGGACGTTGCTGCTCTCCAGATCACCGAGCTGACCAAGCGTTACCCGACCGGGACCGAGGCGCTGCGCGGCGTCTCGCTGGAGATCGGCGCCGGTGAGTTCTTCGGACTGCTCGGCCCCAACGGCGCTGGCAAGTCGACGCTGATCCACTGCACGACCGGGCTGGCGTCGCCGACCTCGGGGTCGATCGAGGTCTTCGGCCACGACGCGATCGACCACTACGAGCAGGCGCGGGTTGCCGTCGGTCTGGCGCCCCAGGACCTCAACATCGACTGGTTCTTGACGGTGGAAGAGACGCTCGACTACCACGGTGGGTACTTCGGAATGCCGCGGCGCGAGCGGCGCGAGCGCACCAAGGAGCTGTTGGAGGCCTTCTCGCTGACGGTCAAGCGCAACGACCGAACGCGGACGCTGTCGGGCGGCATGAAGCGCCGGCTGATCCTGGCCCGCGCGCTGATGCATCGGCCCAAGCTGCTGATCCTCGACGAGCCGACGGCGGGGGTGGACGTCGAGCTGCGCCTGGAGCTGTGGCACTACGTCCAGCGCATCAACGCCGAGGGCACGACGATCCTGCTGACCACGCACTACCTCGAAGAGGCCGAGCAGTTGTGCGACAAGATCGCGTTCATCAACGACGGGCAGATCGTGGCGCAGGGGACCAGCGGCGAGCTGGCGGCGCAGTACGGCGTGTCCGGTCTCGAGGACGCCTATCTGGAGTTGGTCGGGCGCAAAGAGCTCTCGCGCGGCAGCGTCTCGGAGATCGCCTCATGACCACCGCCCAGATCAGCTTCGCCGCGCTGCTGCGGCGCGAGTGCAACCGCTTCTTGAAGATCAAGCGCCAGACGCTGGGCGCACCGCTGCTGGAGACCTTCTTGTACATCTCGGTCTTCGGCGCGGCGCTGGGCTCGCGGATCGACAAGCTGCACGGCGTCGACTACGTGGTCTTCATCGTGCCCGGGCTGATCATGATGGCCTGGGCGATGAACGCGTTCTCCAATAACGCGTCGTCGATCCTGCAGCAGAAGTTCCAGCGCGCGATCGATGATCAGCTCTCCTCGCCCGCGTCGCCGCTCGAGCTGTTGCTGGCCTTCACCTTCGGCGGCTTCCTGCGCGGGATGATCGTCTCGACGCTGACCTTCTGCGCGGCATCCGTGCTGGTCGACATCCCGGTCGACCACGTCCTCGTGCTGCTGCCGGCGCTCTTCCTGGTGGGCTTCTTCTTCGCCAGCCTCGGCGTGCTGATCGGCGTGCGCGCCGAGCAGTTCGACGATGTGTCGGTCGCGCAGACCTTCGTGTTGCAGCCGCTGCTCTTTCTCGGCGGTGTCTTCTACAGCGCTTCGCTGCTGCCCCAGCCGTTTGAGACGTTGACCCACATCAACCCGATCTACTACATGATCGGCTTGGTCCGCTACGGGTTCTTGGGGTACAAGGAGACCAACATCGCGTTGTCGTTGGCCTTTCTGACGGCAGCGACCGCGGCGTTGTTCCTGGTGAACCACCGCCTGTTCGTGCGGGGCTACCGCCTACGGGCGTAGCTGCGCGAACGGGATGAACGCCTCGTGGCCGTTGGCCTGCGGGCGGAAGTCGGGGTCCAGGACGAGCAGGCCGAGGCCGTTGAAGGCGCGGCCGCGGATCTCCTCTGACAGCGTCGCGTCGTCGCGGACGCGGTAGCCGGGCACGAAGTCGGGCAGCCAGAGGCCGACCTTGGGGTGCTCGTCGAGCTGGAGATCCTCCAGTCCGCGGCGGACCTCGGCGTGGGCGGTGTCGTGGAAGACGATCGTGGTCGCGACGCAGGCATCGGCGGCCAGCAGCGCGCGGGCGTCGGTCTGCACCGCGTCGTAGGTGTGGAGGCCGTCGACCAGCGCGAAGTCGACGGCCTCACCGCGGGCGTGGAGCTCGGCCAGCACGCGCGGGAGCTCGACCGCGGCGTCGCCGAGATGGAGCGTCGCGTTGTCCAGCGCCTCGGCGTGCTGCAGGGCGCGCTCGTCGATGTCGAAGGCGTGGACGTGGCCGGCGTGCGTCGCGATCCGACGCAGGCTGCCGCCCTCCCAGGTGCCGATCTCCACGGCGATCCGAGGGCGCAGCTGGGCGAGCAGGCCCTCGAAGGCGAAGCGCTCGCCGAGCTGCATCATCCAGTTGGCCTCGGCGGCGACTGGTGTCTGGTGGAAGCGGGTCATCGTGTAGGGGTCACCTTCAGCACGTCGCTGGTCACGGTGGGAACCGGCGAAGGGTCGGCCGTGCGATAGCGGTAGCGCGCAGCCTTGCCGATCGGCGGCGCGAGCGTCTTGACGAACGTCCCGCGCGCATCAGTGCGCAGCCGCGCGATCGTCACCCAGAGTCCGCTCGGCGATGCGCGCTGGAGCAGGACGTCGTGCGTACGGCCGGGGCGGACCTGTCCCCAGAACCGCACCTGCGGCGCCTTCGTCTTGACGTCGGCGAAGAACGGGTGCTGAAAGCCCGCCAGCGCCGGCTTCGCCTTGCCGCTTGAGAACAGCAGCCCCGACTGCCAGCCCGCATAGCGCTTGCGGCCTGCGCCGACCGACTTGACCCGCTCGTCCTGCCACTCGTACTGCACGAGCGTGCGAACGCGTGGATCGCGCCACGCCACATACGCCGCCTCCTGCAGCCATCGCGACTGGCGCGCCGGCGGGATGCCGTCGTAGGGATCGGGCGGGTTGGTCTGATAGCCGAACTCGGTCAGGTGCAGCGGGGTGTGGGCGCCGGTCGGCGTGCTGAATCCGCGGGCGCGCTGGACCGCGTCGAGCGTGTCCTCCAACTTGCGCAGGTCGGCGATCGTGGCGTCATCGGTGTGGGGCGATGGGGCGGACGGGCTCGCCTTGATCGGATGGGGGTGGTAGGCGAAGCCGTCGATGCGCGCCGGTTGGAAGCCGCGGCAGCGGCCGGTCCGGATCGGCTTGTACTGATCGTCGACACAGCCGAAGGCGCGGATGAAAGCCAGTGGGTGCAGCGGGCGATTGCGCTGCAGCGGGTCGGCGCCGCGCGGCGCCAGCGTCCCGGCGATGACCTGCGCGCCCGGGTCGGCGCGGTGGATCGCGGGGTAGGCCGCGCGTACGAGCGCCCGGTAGGTGTGCGGCGCGACCGGGAGGCACCTGCGCCCCGCGACCGGACACTCCTGCTGGGGCTGCAGCCACAGCGGCTGGTTGGGCTCGTTCCAGATCAGGTAGCGGTCGGCGACGCGGCGGTAGCGACGCGCCACCGCCTCGGCGAACTGCCCGAACTTCCCGGGGTCGGGCTGATAGCGCGGGTTGCCCAGCGACGGCACGCGGCTGGCCCAGAGTGGCCCGGAGCCGGTGACGGTCAGCAGCGGCGTCATGCCGTTGGCGACGACCAGCGCGATCGCCTGGTCGGTGGCGGCCCAGTCGTAGTGCGGGTCGTCGGGATCCCGCGCGTCGAAGCCGAGGGGCTGGGACGGGTCCAGCTCGCCGGGGGCGATGGCGACCCAGCGGACCTGGATGCGCACGGTGTCGATGCCGGCGGCGGCCCAGCGAGTGACGATCGTGGGTGCCCGCTCGGGGGAGTGGAGCAGGATGCCGTCGTCGGAGATGCCGGTCTGCAGCTGGGGCGAGGCAGTCGCGCCGGCGGGAACGGCAAGCGCGAGCAGCGCCGCCACGAGGGGGAGGGCGGAGCGGAGGGGCACGCGTGCATCGTGGCACGCGTGCCCTGCCACTTGCGGTGCTACTTGGCCGCGGCGTACCGCTCGGCGACCTTGGCCCAGTTGACGACGTTCCACCACGCCTTGAGGTAGTCAGGGCGCTTGTTCTGGTACTTGAGGTAGTAGGCGTGCTCCCAGACGTCGTTGCCCAGCAGCGGGGTCTGGCCCTCGAGCAGCGGGCTGTCCTGGTTGGCGGTCTTGGTGAGCTTGAGCTCGCCGCCGTCGAGGACCAGCCAGGTCCAGCCGGAGCCGAACTGCGTGACGCCGTTGTCTTCGAACTTGGCCTGGAAGTCGGCGAAGGAGCCGAAGGCGGCGTTGATCGCGTCGGCCAGCTCACCCGTCGGCTCACCGCCGCCGTCCGGACTCATGTTCTCCCAGAAGAGCGTGTGGTTGGCGTGGCCGCCGGCCTGGTTGCGGACCGGACCCTGCTTGTCGGCGGGCAGCGACGACAGGTTCGACAGCGTCTCCTCGACGGGCTTGTCGGCCCACTCGGTGCCCTCGAGCGCGGCGTTGGCCTTGTCCACGTAGGCCTGATGGTGCTTGTCGTGGTGGAGCTTCATCGTCGCCTCGTCGATGTGGGGCTCCAGCGCGTCGTAGGCGTAGGGCAGATCAGGAACGGAGTAGGGCATGGGTCTCCTAGCTTGCAGTGGTGTCGGGGTCTGCGGCCATCATCGAGCTTCAAGCGCACTTGAAGTCAATGGGCTCGGTCCGCGGAACGTCGTACCCGAAACATATCCCTCTCTTCATCCGTTCCTTGCCTCAGAATGCCCGGACCCATGCACGGACGTCTCGCTCTCCTCACCGCCGCCATCCTCCTCGCGCTCGCCGCGCCCGCCCTGGCACAGCCCACGTTCACCCCGGCCTGCGCATCGAACGACGCCTGCCTGGGCCTCGGGCAGCCGGCGCTCGCCGACAGCGTCGTGGTCGCCTGGCGCATCCAGACGACCACGCCGCAGCTCGTACGTCTGCGCAGTACGCAGACGCTGGAGAGCGGGACGGCCACGACGGCGACCAGTGATCCGGTGCATGCCGGCGCCTCGAGCGCGGTGCAGTACGTCAGCGCCCGGCTGCCGATCGCGGCGGGCGGTGAGCTCGCGCTGTTGGACGCCACGGGGACACCGGACTTCGAGGCCGTTGTGGAACCCGACACCGACGGCGACGGCTACGGCGACACCACGCAGGACGCCTGCACGGCCAACGCCGCCGACCACACGGCGCCCTGCAACGGGATGGCGACGATCGGCAGCTCGCTGACGCTTGCGCCCGACCCGCACGGTTTCTCGGCGTCGGGCAACGCGGTGCAGGCGCTCCAGCTCAGCGCTGCCGGCACGATCAGCGCCGCGCCCAAGGCCGGCGTGCTGACCCAGTGGCGTGTGCGTGCGCAGCCCGGCAAGGGCGACACCGTCCTGCAGTTGCTGCGTCCGACCGGCGGCGGGGACACCTCCTACACCGTGGTCGCCGAGAGCGAGCCGGTGCACGCCACGTCGTCCGACGTCATCACCGTCGCTGCCCAGCTTCCTGTCGAGACCGGCGACCGGATCGGCGTGCGCTCGGTCCTCAACGGCGGCAACCGCGACCTCGGGGCAATCGCGTCGCGCGGGGCTGACGAGCTCATCGCCAACGATCCACCCAAGTCGGTTGGCCAGACATGGACGCCGGACACCAGCGCCCCGGCGGGCTTCCGGCTGCTCGTCCAGGCCGACATCGAGCCCGACGCCGACCACGATGGCAAGGGCGACCTCACGCAGGACAGCGCCGACCTCGTGGTGACCGGCAGCGCGCCGTCCGACGTCCCCGCGCTAAAGGGCTGGAGCATGTCCTACACCGTGCGCAACGACGGACCGGACGCGGCGCTGGGCGTCTTCCTGGACGTCACCGGCAACGCCGTCGTGCCCGGGCCGACCACCGGTGACCTGGAGTGCGTCGTCGACGACGACGTCACCAGCCGCTTCGCCTGCAAGCTCGCCAAGCTGCCCGCGGGCGAGTCGGTCAGCGTCGCGCCCGCCTTCATCATGCCGGCGATCCCCCCGTCCCCCGGTGGCACGTTCCTCACGCAGGCATCGGCGATCGCGACGACGCCCGATCCCATCATCACCAACAACGCCGCGTCGCTCAAGGTCGTCGTTCCGTCCCCGCCGCCCTACGTCCCCAACATCCCTCCGCAGGAGCCGTTCGTCATCAAGGCCTGCACCAACATCATCCGCGGCACGCGCGATGACGACGTGCTGCGCGGCACCGCCTTTGGCGACCGCCTCGTCGGCGGCGACGGCGACGACCTGCTCAAGGGCCAGGGCGCTGATGACTGCCTCGAGGGCGGCACCGGCGATGACGTCCTGGATGGCGGCGACGGCAACGACCGCCTCGCGGGCTCGGCGGGCCGCGATCGCCTGACCGGTGGCACCGGTGACGACAAGCTCACCGGCGGCAAGGGCAACGACCGGCTGACCGGCGGTCCGGGCAACGACACCATCTCGCCCGGCTCCGGCCGCGACGTCGTCGACGCCGGCGGCGGCAACGACGCCATCAACTCGGTCGATGGCGTCAAGGAGACGATCGACTGCGGCGCCGGCAAGGACACGGTCCGCGCCGACCGCCACGATCGCCTCAAGCACTGCGAGAAGGTCACGCGCCGCTAGGAGCACGCCGCGCCGTATCGTCCGCGCCATGCGCATGAGCCAGCTCTTCCTGCCGACCGAGCGTCAGCCGCCCGCTGACGCCGAGGCGCTGTCGCACAAGCTCATGGTCCGGGCCGGCCTCATCCGCCAGCTCGGCGCCGGTCTGTGGACGTGGCTGCCGGCGGGCTGGCGCACGCACCAGCGCATCGTGCAGATCGTGCGCGAGGAGATCGACGCGATCGGCGGCCAGGAGATGCTGATGCCGGTCATGCACCCCGCCGAGCTGTGGAAGCGCAGCGGGCGCTACGACAGCATCGGCGGGGAGCTCTTCCGCCTGCAGGACCGCAAGGGCGCCGACATGGTGCTCGCGATGACCCACGAGGAGGCGGTGACCTACCACGCCGCCCAGGTCATCCGCTCCTACCGCGAGCTGCCGATGACGCTGTACCACTTCCAGATCAAGGAGCGCGACGAGCCGCGCCCGCGCGCCGGGGTCCTGCGCACCCGCGAGTTCATCATGAAGGACTCGTACTCCTTCGACCGTGACCAGGAGGGGCTGGAAGCCAACTACCAGCTCCACCGTGAGGCCTACGCGCGCATCTACGACCGCTGCGGGCTGGAGTGGTTCGAGTGCGTCTCCGACGTGGGGATGATGGGCGGCACCGCCGCGCACGAGTACATGGCGCCCTGCGCCGCAGGCGAGGACGACGTCGTCCTCGGTCCGGGCGGCTACAGCGCCAACCTCGAGATCGCGACGGCCGACGCGCAGCCTGTGCCGCCGTTGCGCGACGACGTCAGCGGCGAGCTGCACACGCCCGGCCAGGGGACGATCGAGGCGGTCGCCGGCGGTCTCGGTGTGCCGGCCGGCAACTTGTTGAAGGCCTTCCCCGTGGTGACCGAGTCGCGCGGGTTGATCATGGTCGTCGTGCGCGGTGACCACCGCGTCGGCGAGATCAAGCTGGCCAACGCGCTGGGGGAGAAGTTCCGTCCGGCCCAGGAGGACGAGTTGCCGGGGCCTGCCGGCTTCCTCGGACCGCAGGGCCTCGACGTGCCCGTCGTCTACGACGAGGCGGTCACCCCCGGGCGCTACGTCGCGGGCGCCAACCGGGTTGACCATCATGTCGTCATCGACGTGGAGGCCGGCGAGCGCTTCGACATCCGCACCGTCGAGCCCGGCGACACGATCGGCGGCCAGGTCGTGCGCATCGAGCCCGCGATCGAGGTCGGCAACATCTTCCAGCTGGGCACGCGCTACAGCGTGCCGCTCGGTCTGACCTATGCCGACGAGCACGGCAAGGAGCACAACGTGGTCATGGGGTGCTACGGCATCGGCCCGGCGCGGATCGCCGCGGCGGCCGTCGAGCAGTTCGCCGACGAGCGCGGCATCGCATGGCCCAAGGCCATCGCGCCCTTTGACGTCGAGGTCGTGGCGCTCGGCAAGCCGGGCACGCCCGAGCAGGAGGCGGCCGCCGGGCTCTACCGCCAGCTGCAGGCCGCCGGCTTCTCGACCCTGCTCGACGATCGCGCCTCCGGCACCGGTGAGAAGTTCGCCGACGCCGAGCTGCTCGGCGCGCCGCTGCGCCTGACCGTTGGCAAACGCTCGCTGGAGTCCGGCGCCGCCGAGGCGCAGGTGCGCCGCGGACAGGTCGATCAAGCGGGCGGCATCCCGCTGGCAGAAGCCGCCGAGGCGGTGCAGGCGCTGTGGCCGAGCGTCCCGTAGGCGGCCCGGACGGCCAGCGTGCGACGTCGCGCGAGCGCGCGGCCGCGGCGTGGCAGAACCCGCGTCTGACCTTCCGGCGCCTCTTCGGCCTGGATCGCTCCGGCCCGCCGCCGCCGCAAACGCTCAGCGGCGCGCCGTGGAACGTCTGGACGATCCCCAACGCGATCGGCTTCGTCCGCCTCGCGCTGATCGCGCCGTTGCTGATCCTCGGTCTGTCGTCTGAGAGCGGGACCGACACATGGCCGGCGGTCCTTTTCGCCGTCATCGGCTGGAGCGACTATGCCGACGGCATCGCCGCCCGCGTCACCGGCCAGTACAGCCGCTTCGGCGCGCTGCTGGACCCCGTCGTTGACCGCATGCTCGTCGTCTCCGGCCTGCTGATCTGCTGGAAGTACGAGACGTTGCCGCGCTGGGGCATCGCCGTCTTGATCGCCCGCGAGCTCTATCTGCTGGTCGCCGGGCAGCTTGCGCTGCGGCGCGGCCTGGAGCTCAAGATCAACTGGTGGGGCCGCTGGGGCGTGTGGCCGACGATGAGCGCGATCTTCTTCGCGCTGGTCGGCCTCAGCACGCTGGCGCACATCCTGTTCTACTTCGGTCTGGCCCTCTCGCTGATGGCCGCCGTCGTCTACACCCGGGACGGACTTGCCGCAACAAGAGGTGCACCCTCAAGTTGAGCTTGAGCGGTGACCTTTCGCTGCTATTCTCGCCCGGCCCGTCCCCAGGAGGAGAAGGACCCGCATGGACACGTTCCCCGATCTCGGCTCGCTCTCGGACCAGGAGCTGAAGGATCTCATCCAGCAGCTCACCGAGGAGGAGGTCGACATCTCCTACCGCCGTCGCATCCTGCACGGCAAGATCGACATCCTTCGTGCTGAGCTGGTGAACCGCCTCCGCAAGCGTCATGAGGGCGGCGAGGAGGTCATCACGGGCGCAGACGTCCAGCGACTGACCGACATCCTCGCGGGCCGCGCCGCCGGCGACGAACCGGCGAGCGAGTAATCGGGGGATGACGTAGCGCCGATGGCCCGTCATTGCCCCGAGTGTGGTTTCACCAACGCCGAAGGTGCGAACTACTGCCAGCGTTGCGGCGCGTTCATCGGCGCGCCTGAAGCGGAAACGCCAGAATCGTCGACGGCCACGTATCGCATCGACGAGACCGGCGAGCTAGTCCCGGTCGATCTCGAGGACGTCGTGGCCCAGGGCGGCGGCGCTGCGCTGGTCGTGCGGGCTGGCGGCGGGCGCGTCGGCGAGAGCTTCCCGCTGGAGCGCGACCGCATGACGATCGGCCGGCGCCCCGACTCCGACGTCTTCCTCGACGACGTGACCGTCTCGCGCGACCACGCGCTCGTCGTCCGTCGCGGCGAGGAGTTCCATCTTGATGATCTTGGATCGCTGAACGGAACCTACGTGAACCGTCGTCGCATCGAGTCCCACCACTTGGCCGACGGCGACGAGTTGCAGGTCGGCAAGTACAAGCTCACGTTCCTCTCGCGTTGATGGCCGCCGTGGAGGAGGAGCCGCTCATCGCTGCGACCGAGGAGCGCCCGATCAAGGCGATGACCATCGGAGCGGTCTGCAAGGCGCTGGCCCAGGAGTTCCCGGACATCTCGATCTCGAAGATCCGGTACCTCGAGGACCAGAAGCTGCTGGAGCCGCGGCGCACGCCCGGCGGCTACCGGCTCTACGCCCACACCGACGTCGCGCGGCTGCGCACGATCCTGCGGATGCAGCGCGACGAGTTCCTGCCGCTGCGGGTCATTCGGCAGGAGCTGGCCTCCGGCCGGCTGGACGGCGACGAGGCGACCGTGCCGGCACCGTCGCCTGAGGCGGTCGACGGCGCTCGGCCGCGGCGCCGGCCGTCGATGTCGGTCACTGGTGGTGGGGCGCTGTACACGCTGGAGGACGTGCTCGAGGACACGCGCGCCGAGCCGAGCATGATCGCCGAGCTCGAGGAGTACGGCGTCATCAAGGGCGAGCACCGCGCCGGGACCAAGTACTTCGACGAGACCGAGCGCGAGATCATCCGCGCGGTCACCGAGCTGGCGCGCTACGGGGTCGGCGGGCGCAACCTGCGCGCGTTCCGGACCTCCGCCGACCGCGAGGCCGCGCTGTTGCAGCAGATCCTGGCCCCGGCGCTGCGCTCGCACAACGTCGAGCGCCGCAAGGAGGCCGTCGAGGCGCTGGAGAACCTGGCCGCGGTCACGACGCACCTCAAGCACCTGCTGCTGATCCGCGATCTGCGCAAGATCGTCGGATAGCGGGCCTGCGCCATGGCCGACGTCGACCTGTACTCCTACGTCCGGGACATTCCCGACTTCCCGAAGCCCGGGATCGCCTTCAAGGACATCACGCCGGTGCTCGCGTCGGCGGAGGCGCTGGACGCCGCCGTGACGCAGCTCGCCGACCTCGCGCGCCCGCTCAAGCCCGACGTGGTCGTCGGCGCCGAGGCGCGTGGGTTCCTGCTCGGCGCCGCGCTGGCCCGCGAGCTGGGCGCCGGCTTCGTCCTGGCGCGCAAGCCCGGCAAGCTGCCGCACGAGACGGTGCGCGCCGAGTACCTGCTCGAGTACGGGACAGATGCGCTGGAGCTGCACTCCGACGCCGTCGCCGAGGGAGCCCGCGTCCTGGTCCACGACGACCTGCTGGCGACCGGCGGCACCGCGCGCGCTCTCTGCGAGCTGGTCGAGCAGCTCGACGGCGTCGTCGTGGGTTGCGCCTTTCTGATCGAGCTGGCGTTCCTCAACGGCCGCCAGCGGCTGGCGCAGTACGACGTCAACGCGCTGCTGCGCTACGACGACGGCGAGTGAGGCGCGCGCGATGCCGGTGACGCGCCGCAGCGCGACGATCGCGGCCGTCCCCGCCGCGGTCTGGCAGACCGTCGCCGACCCGCATCAGCTGGCGCGCTGGTGGCCGCGGGTCGAGCGCGTCGAAGGCGTGAGCGGCAGCGGCTTCACCGAGGTGCTGCGCTCTGATCGCGGCGCGCTGGTCCGGGCGGACTTCCGGATCGGCCAGCGCAACAAGCCGCGGCTGGTCGCCTGGTCCCAAGATCTCGAAGGCACGCCGTTCGCCAAGCTGCTGCGGCGCTCAGAGACGACCGTGACGCTGGAGCCCCACGGCGAGGATGCCACGCGCATCGAGGTGCGCCTGGAGCAAAAGCTCCAGGGCATCTCGCGCTTCGGTGGGTTTCTGGTCAAGCGCGCTGCGCGCAAGCAGCTTGACGGCGCGCTGCAGGCGCTGGCGGCGCTGTATGCCGCCACCGCGCCGTCTGACTAGCCGCCGATCGTCCCCTTCAGGATGATCGTGGAGGGCTGCTTGGGCGTGCTGCTCGGCTCGCGCGTGACCAGCAGCTCCTTGTAGCTGGCGAGGTCGCTGGGGGCGGCGACGAGGCCCTGGAGGCGACCCTTGTTGGCGCCCGAGCCGGTGACGACCGGGAAGAAGCCCAGGAACTTCGACTTGGAGCCGTTGCGGACCCAGAGGACGTAGTGGCCGGAGGCCGGCAGGTCCTGGCCGACGATCGCCAGCGCGCGCTGGCCGTCCTGAGAGACGAGGTTGGCGACGCCGAGCGGCTTGTTGGCGCCGCTGGGCGGGGTCAGGTTGATCTGCTGCTCGACCTGGGCGGTCGTGGCGACCGTCGAGGTCTGCGTCGGCGTGGTAGCGGCGTCCTTGCTCTTGTTGTCGTCGCTGCCGCCGATGACGCCGGTGAGGACGAGGACGCCGCCAACGATCACGAGCAGGACAGCGGCGATGATGAGGATGCCGCCGAGACGCGATGAGCGCGCCTGGTCGGCGCGGGCGGCACGGCGAGCGTGCAGCGCGTCGAAGGCCTCGTCGACCTCGGCCGGGTCGGTTGGGATCTCCGGGAGCGAGTCGTCGCCGGCCACGCCGGCAGAGCGCAGCTCGGTGGCGACGCCGCGCGCCCAGTCGCGGCCCGACTGGGAGCTCTCCAGCTGCTCGCGCGTCGTGGCACGGGCCGAGGCGGACTGCTGGCCGAGCAGGTAGTCGCCGATGTCGTCCTGGAAGTCGTCATCGAGATCGGGCAGGCCCGTCGGCCCGACGGCATCGAGCGCAGTGAGCGCGCGGTCACGGACCGCCTCGGTCGAGATCTTCAGCAAGCCCGCGATCTCGCCGTACGTGCGCCCTTGGCGCAGCACGAGCTGGAGAACGGCCTTCTGGTCTGCGGGGAGATCGTCGAAGCGCGCCATGCGGCGCAGGAGGCTAACCGAACGACCGCCGGTATCGTGCCGCTCCCTCATGGATCTTCAGCTTCCCTACGCCCCTGAAGCCGGATTTGACGGGCTTTACGGCCTCGTGCTCGACGCCGTCGACCTCGAAGCGGGCGAGATTCGCGCCCACGTCGAGGTGACCGACAAGGTCAAGCAGCCGGCCGGCCTGGTGCACGGCGGCGTCTTCGCCTCGATCGCCGAGTCGATCACCTCGATGGGCACGTGGTACGCGGTGCAGGCCGGCGGCAAGTCGGCCCAAGGCCTCTCGAATCAAACCTCGTTCCTGCGCCCGATCCTCGGCGGGACCATCCACGCGCTGGCCCGCGTGCGCCACCGCGGCCGCACGACGTGGGTGTGGGAGGTCGAGATCACCGACGACGAGCAGCGCCTCTGCTCGCTCGTCCGGATGACGATCGCCGTCCGTTAACCCCTGTAGCGGTTGGTGATCGGCACGCGGCGGTCGCGGCCGAAGGCCTTGGAGGTGACCTTGATGCCGGGCGGCTGCTGGCGGCGCTTGTACTCGGCGAGGTCGACGAGGCGCAGGACGCGGTCGACGTCTGCTTCGGGCAGGCCGCGGGCGATCAGCTGCTCGCGGCCGAGGTCCTCCTCGACGTAGCCGAGCAGGATCGCGTCGAGGATCTCGTAGGGCGGCAGCGAGTCCTCGTCCTTCTGGTCGGGGCGCAGCTCGGCGCTCGGCGCGCGGGTGACGATCGACTCCGGGATGGGGGAGTGCTCGTCGCGATGCGCGCGGACGTCGACCAAGCGGTAGACCAACAACTTGGGGCAGTCCTTGATGACCGCGAAGCCGCCGGCGCTGTCGCCGTAGAGCGTCGAGTAGCCGACCGACATCTCGGACTTGTTGCCGGTCGTCAGGACCAACCACCCGAACTTGTTGGACATCGCCATCAGCAGGTTGCCGCGGATGCGGGCCTGGAGGTTCTCCTCGGTGATGTCCTTCTCGCGGTCGCCGAAGACGGGTTCCAGGATGCCGTCGTAGAGCTCCATCGCCTCGGCGATCGACAGCTCGTGGAACGCGATGCCGAGGTTCTCGGCGAGCGCGCGGGCGTCGCTCTTGGTGCCCGAGGACGAGAACGGAGAGGGCATGCTCACCGCGGTCACCTTCTCGGGCCCGAGCGCGTCGACGGCCACGGTCGCCACCAGCGTCGAGTCGACGCCGCCGCTGAGCCCGAAGACGACGTGCTCGAAGCCGTTCTTGCGCACGTAGTCGCGCGTGCCGAGGACCAGCGCGGCGTAGACCTCGGCGTCGGCGTCGAGCAAGTCATACACCTCGCCGGCGGGCGCGGGCTCGGCGGCGCGGCCGGCGCTGGTGGTGAAGCGCCCGAGGTGGGCGACGGGGCGGTGCTCGACGCGCCGGGCCAGGCGCGGGCGCGTGTCGCGCAGCCGCGCCGCACGAGCAGCATGGGCGTCGACGTCGGCGATCAGCAGGTGCTCGGCGAACTGCGGCGCGCGGGCGACCACGGTGCCGTGGTGGTCGTAGACCGCGCTCGTGCCGTCGAAGACCAGCTCGTCCTGACCGCCGACCATCGCGCAGAAGGCGAACGCGGTGAGGTTGTCGCGGGCGCGCTGCTTGAGCATCGTCTCGCGCTCGGCGGGCTTGCCGGCCTGGTAGGGCGAGGCCGACAGGTTGACGACGATCTCGGCGCCGGCCAGCGCCTCGTCGACGATCGGGCCATCGGGAACCCAGTCGTCCTCGCAGATCGTCACGCCGACCGTCACGCCGTCGACCTCGATGATCGCCGGCTCGGTCCCGGCCTGGAAGTACCGCACCTCGTCGAAGACGCCGTAGTTGGGCAGGCGCATCTTGCGGTAGATGCCCTGGACGTGGCCGTCGGCAAGGACGGCGAGCGCGTTGTAGACGTCGTCGGCGCGCTCGGGGAAGCCGACGAGCGCGACGATGCCGTCGGCGTCCTGGGCCAGCCGCTCGACCGCCGCGCGCGCGTCGCGCAGGAAGTGCTCCTTGAGCAGCAGGTCTTCCGGCGGGTAGCCGGTGACCGCCAGCTCGGGGAAGGCGACGAGCTGCGCGCCGGCCTCCTTGGCGCGCGCGATGCCTTCGCGGATCGCGGCCTCGTTGCCGGCGAGGTCGCCGACGGTGGGGTTGAGCTGGCTCAGAGCGAGGCGCATGCGCGCTGGACGCTACCCGGCCGTGCGGCCTGTGCGATGGCTCAGGAGCTCGCGACCGGCGTGGGGCGCCGGCGCGGGCCGGTGCGACCGAGGCGCTCGTCGGCCCCGGCAGCCGCGGCGAGGTCGTCGATGGCGCTCTCGAGGTGCTCGGCGATCTCCTCGAGGTCGGGCAGCGCGTCGAAGTCGGCGAGCAGGCCGAAGCCGAGACGCCCGTTGTAGGACATGATCGCGATGCCGAGCGCCTGGTTCTTGGCCAGCGGGACGACGGGGTAGAGGCCGCGCATGCGTCGGCCGAGCAGGAAGAGCTCCACCTGCGGCCCGGGCACGTTGGTGACCACGAGGTTGAAGAAGCGCTGGCGGGCCTGCAGCCGCGCGGCCTGGCTCATGATCGTCGGCGGTGCGAAGTCGGCCAGCTGCGTGAGCGTCTCGGCGCCGACGGCCTGCCCGGACTCCTTGAGGTCCTTCATCGCCTCGTGCACCTGGGCGAAGGCGTCGCGCGGGTCGCGCACGCCGACCGGCAAGGGCGCCCACATCGTCGCCACGCGGTTGCCGAGCGCGCCGTTCTCGGCCTCGGCACGGACCGACACCGGGACCATCGCGCGCAGCTCGAGATCGTCGGTCGCCTCGCCGCGCCCGCGCATCCAGCGACCCAGCGCCAGCGAGACCGCCGTCAGCACGACGTCGTTGACCGTGCCGCCCAGCGCCGACTTGATGGCCTTGAAGCGCGCGAGGTCGGCGTCGACCCACGTGTAGCGCCGGTGCGGGCCGATCGGGACGTTCAGCGGCGAACGCGGGGCGGGGCTCAGGCCGGCGCGCGCCATCGACCCGAGGCCGGCGACGCCATCGACGAGCCGCCCGGCGACCTGGCGTGGTGCGCGGGTCAGCGCGCGCAGGCCGCGGACGGCCTCGGCCGGGACGGTCGTGCGCTCCAGCAGCGCCTCGGCCAGCAGCTCGGTGCTCGTCGGCACCGGGCGCGGCAGCCACGGCGCGGCGGGCTGCGAGACGGGCGTCGGGTCGGCCGCGGTGTCGAAGAGGACCGAGACGACGTCGACGCCGCTGACGCCGTCGACCAGCGCGTGGTGGGTCTTGGAGAGGATCGCAAAGCGGTCCTCGGCGAGGCCCTCGACGAGCAGGATCTCCCACAGCGGCTTGCTGCGGTCCATGCGCTGGCCGAAGATCCGCGCGGCCAGGCGCTTGAGCTCATCGTCGGAGCCCGGGGCGGGCAGCGCCGCGTGGCGGATGTGGTAGTTGGGGTTGAAGTGCGGGTCGTCGACCCAGCGCGGGCGGCCTTGGCCGAGCGGCACGAACGCGAGCCGCTGGCGGTAGCGCGGGACCAGGTGCAGCCGCGATGCGATCGCCTCGACGAGGTCGTCGTAGGCCGGCGGCGGCCCGTCGAAGGTCATGACGGCAGCCACGTGCATGTGGGCGCCACCGTCTTCGAGGTGGAGGAAGGACGAGTCGAGAGCGGTCAGCCGGGCGGGCACGTGACGGATGGTGGCAGCCGCATGGGGGAGGCCGCAAGGCGGTCGTGGACGACGGCGCGAAAGGCAGGTTCTTGCAGGGTGTCTGCACACAGGTTCTACACAGGCTTTGCTAACCTTCAACATCGTGTGTAAGGTGCTGGTGGCACGGGTAGACCCTCTCCGTCTGACCCCTCTCCGGACTTGGAGCACGTAGCGATGGACCTCAGCGATCCCGTCATCTTCGGCCGCATCTACGACGAGCACCGGCGCAGCGTCCACGCGACCGCCCACCGCGTGCTGGGCAGTTCGGCGGCGGCCCAGGATGTCGTCCAGGACGTCTTTCTGCGCGTCTGGCGCAACCCGCAGAAGTTCGACGCCGGCCGCGGCGAGGTCGGCAGCTACCTGCGGCTGATGGCCCGCAGTCGCGCGGTCGATGTCTGGCGCGAGGGGCAGGCCTCCGGGCGGGCCGAGGATCGCTTGAAGGTCGTCGTCGCCCATGACGTCTCCCGCGGCGCCGATTTGCAGCCCGATCACCTGGCGCTTGCCTCGGCCGACCGCTCCGACGTCCGCGCCGCGCTCGGCCGCCTGCCCAACTCCCAGCGCGAGGCGCTGGTGCTCGCTTACTGGGGCGGGCTGACCGCCGACCAGATCGCGACGCGCGCCGGCGTGCCGCTCGGCACCGCCAAGAGTCGGATCCGCCTCGGGCTCGCCCGCCTGCGCGCCGAACTGGGGTCGCTGCGCGCGGAGGACGGCGTAGCCGCCTAACGCCGTTGACCACTCGGGTAGGGTGCGCACCGTGCCGGTGGTCGGTCTGCCCTTCGAAGACGTCCTCGTCGAGCTGTGGTCGCGCGAGCTTGCGTGGCTGGGGGAAAGCGTTTCCTGGTTCGACGCCCACACCCACATCGGCCATCACGATCCCGATGGCTTTGAGGCCGATCCAGAAGAGCTGATCGCGGCGCTGGATGCGGCCGGCCAGCAGCGCGCGCTGGTCTTCGCCATGCAGGAGCCCGACGGCTATCGCGGGCCTAACGACTGGGTCCTGCGCTCGTGTGCGGAATCTGATGGTCGGCTCGTCCCGCTGGCGCGCATCGATCCCAAGGCGCCCGATGCGATGGAGGAGGCGCGCCGCTGTCTGGCGGCCGGCGCCCGGGGCTTCAAGCTCCATCCGCGCAGCGATGGCTTCGTGCTCCCGCACCCGGTTGTCGAGGAGCTCGTCGCGCTGGCCGGAGAGCACCGGCTGCCGGTGCTCTTTCACGCCGGCCGCGGGATCCCTGACCTCGGCGACCCGATCGTGCACCTGGCGACCGAGCATCCGGGCGCCCGGCTGATCCTCGCGCACGCCGGCATCAGCGACTTGGGGCTGCTGGCGCCGCACGTGGGCCGACTGCCGAACATCCTGTTCGACACGTCGTGGTGGCACGTGAGCGACATGCTGACGCTGTTTGCCACCGTGCCGCCCGGGCAGATCTTGTACGCCTCGGACATGCCGTACGGCGGGCCGCGGTATCCGGCGCTGCTGATGCTGCGCTGCGCGCGGGCGGTCGGGCTGACGCCCGAGCAGGCTGCGGTGATCGCCGGCGGTCAGATCGAGCGGGTGCTCGCCGGTGACGACCTCCTGGACCTGGGCCCGGCGGCGGGCACGGGCAACCTCGGCGCCCGCGTGCTCAGCTTCGAGCGGGTGATCAGCTACGTGGCCACGGCCGTGCAGGTCACGTTCCTCCAGGGTGATGCGACCCAGGCGTTCTCGCTGGCGCGCTTGGCCTGCCAGGCGCCTGACGGTGCGCAGCATCGTGAAGTGCTGAATGAGATGGATCGCTACATCGCGGTGTCCCAGCAGCGCATGGCGGAGGGGATGCATCCGTTCGCGAGCTTGTACCCCGCGCTGGCCGCGATGGTCTTGGCGGGCACCGCCGAGGCCCTGCTCTCGGCCTGACAGCTGTCAATGGCTGACCGCTGGTTGTGTGACCCGGTTCACACAGCGGCCCGGGTCTCGGGATAGTCTGAACGAACACTTGTTCGAACGCCGAACCGTCTCCGCCTGATCGGAGACGGGCGGGGGACCCATCTGCCGGTCGTGAGTGCGATCCGACCGGCTGGGGCGAGTCGGGGCCCACTGGCCCCGTAGCGATTGACCGACGCGTGCCCGATGCACGCGCCGCGGCTTGTCGCGAGCCCGACAGCTAACCCCGCAGGCGCTGATCACGTAGGAGGTGCCTCTCCTTGAGGCTCAAGAACCTGCGCGCTTCGGGTCTCACGAGCGCGCTTCTCAGCACGACCATCGTCGCGGCGGGTCCGTCCGTCGCGAGCTCCGATACGCAGTCTCCATTAGCGCCCACCTTGGCCGCGACGCCTGTCGCGATCAAGGCGTCGTCCTCGCTGACCGTCAGGAGCGTGCGGCGCACGGTCATGGCGGGCAACAGCATCGTCGTCCGTGGCGCCCTGCGCCCGGCGGGCGCCGGCCGCGCCGTCTCGCTGCAGCTGGCCAAGGGCAGTGGCGGGTGGAGGACGGTCGACCACGATCGCACCGATCGCCACGGCCGCTACGTCTTGGTCTGGCGCGCGGCGCGCACCGGCACCAAGCGCGTGCGCGTCCACTTCGGCGGCACGCGCGAGCTGTCCTCGTCGCGCCACCTGGCGGGCACGGCCCGCATCTACCGCCGGGCGCTCGCCTCGTGGTACGGCCCCGGCCTCTACGGCGGCCACCTCGCCTGCGGCGGCACGCTGACGCCCGGCACGCTCGGCGTCGCCAACAAGTCGCTGCCGTGCGGCACGAAGGTCACGCTGCATTACCGCGGCCGTACCGTGCGCGTGCCGGTCGTCGACCGCGGCCCCTACGTGGGCGCCCGCGAGTTCGACCTGACCGCCGCGACGAAGGCCAAGCTCGGCTTCGGCTCGACCGGCACGGTTCTCACCACGCGCTAGCGGCATCACCCTGGGCCGTCGAGGGACGACTGTGGGTCCTGAGGACCCCAAAGTCGTCCCTCGATGCACCCTTTGGGTCATCGAGGGACGACTGAACCCCGAGGGCGTGGTGCAGTCGTCCCTCGACGCATGGTGGGGTGGGCGCGTCGGGTGCGCCGCGTACCTTTGACGGGTGGCGAAGCGCGTCATAGCTCACCTCGACTGCGATGCGTTCTTCGCGTCGGTCGAGCTGCAGCGGCGGCCGGAGCTCAAGGGGCTGCCGGTGATCGTCGCCGGCACTGGCCCGCGTGCGGTCGTCACGACCGCGTCCTATGAGGCGCGCAAGTTCGGCGTCGGCTCGGCGATGAGCGCGGCCGAGGCGCGGCGGCGCTGCCCGCAGGCGGTGACGATCCCGCCCGACCACCAGGCCTACTCCGAGAAGTCGCGCGAGGTCTGGGGCCTCGTGCGCGAGCGTGTCGATGTCCTCCAACAAGCCGGGATCGACGAGGCCTACGCCGATCTCACCGGCATCGACAAGCCGCTGCCTTTCTTGCGCGAGTTGATCGCCGCGGTCAAGGAGCAGACCGGCATCCAGATCTCGGCCGGGATCGCGCCCAACCGGCTGGTCGCCAAGATCGCTTCTGACCTCGGCAAGCCCGCGGGCTTCGTGGCGATCGGTCGCGAGCAGTGCGCCGCCCACATCGCCGACCGCTCCCCGCGGATCGTCCCGGGCATCGGCCCCAAGACCGCGGCGCGGCTGGCTGAGATGGGCTACGCGACGCTCGGCGCGCTGCAGAACGCGCCGGTCGTCGAGCTGCAGGAGCGCTTCGGCGAGCGCTACGGCCACGACCTGCACCGTCGCGCGCACCTGCACGACGAGTCGCCGCTGGTCACGACGCGCGTGGCCAAGTCGCGGTCGGTCGAGACGACCTTCGATGTCGACGTCGCCGACCACGCCGAGCTGGAGTCGATCCTGCGCGGGCAGTCCAAGCGGCTGGCCGAGGGGCTGCAGCGCGCCCAGACGCGCGGGCGCACGGTCGCGATCAAGGTCCGCCTCGACGACTGGACGACCGTGACGCGTGCGCGGTCGATCGACGCCTACATCAACGACGAGGCGACGATCATCGCCGTCGCGCTGGAGCTCTTTCGCGAGTACGCGCCGCCGCGGCCGGTGCGGTTGCTCGGCGTGCGCGTTGCGGGCTTCGAAGGTGTCGAGGAGGAGGTGGCGGTGGCCACGCCGCATGAGATCCCGCCGGGCCAGCTCGTGCTCTTCGCCGTCGGGTAGCGTCCTTCGTCATGTCGCATCTGACCGTCGGCGGCCGCCGCCTCTTCCATCAGCGCAGCGGGTCCGGTGAGCCGCTGCTGTTGATCCAGGGCATGAGCGGCACGCACCTCTCCTGGGGCGAGCCGTTTGCCACCGACCTGGCGCGCGACTTCGACACCGTCGCCTACGACCACCGCGGCATCGGCCGCAGCGACCGCGTCGACGAGCCGTTCTCGATCGCCGATCTCGCGCAGGACGCCGCGGGTCTGCTCGACGAGCTCGGCTGGGAGAGCGCGCACGTGCTCGGCATCTCGATGGGCGGCATGGTTGCCCAGGAGCTCGCGCTGCACCATCCGGAGCGGATCCGGACGCTCGCGCTGGGCTGCACCTACTGCGGCGGTCCGGACTCCGTGGTGGCGCCCCAGTCGACGCTCCAGCGTCTCAGCGCGGGGATGCTGTCGGGCGACCGCGAGCTGGCGATTCGCACCGCCTTTGAGGTCAACGTCTCGGCGGCGTTCGCCGCGCAGGAGGGCGCCTATGAGGTGTTCCGCGCGATGGCCAAGTCGCTGCCCGCCCCGGTGCCGGTGATCATGCTGCAGTTGCAGGCGATCGCCGGTCACGACACCAGCGCGCGCCTGCCGTCGCTGGCGCTGCCGACGCTCGTGATCCACGGCGACGAGGACCAGATGCTGCCGGTCGAGAACGGGCGGCTGATCGCCTCGCTGATCCCGGATGCGCAGCTGGAGATCTTCGCGGGGGTCGGCCACATGTTCTGGTGGGAGCAGCCGGCGCGCGCTGCGGAGTTGGTCCGCGCGCACGCGCTGGCCGCGACGCCTGGCTAGTAGAGCGCGCCGGCGAGGCGCCGCCGCGCGTCGCGGGCGAAGGGATGGTCGACGCCGAACGCGTCGAGGATCCCGACGACGACGCGGCGCAGATCGTCCTTGGCGCCGTTGGCCGAGGCGATCGCGTCGATCAGCAGGTCGACCGCCTTCTGCGGGTCGCCACTGTCGAGCGCCGCGAAGGCCTGGATCGCGCCCTCGTCGCCGTCGCGCTCGAGCCGGATGCGCGCGGCGAGGCCGTCGGCTGCGAAGTCGCCCTGAGCGTTGGCCAGCGTGGCCAGCGCACCGTCGAGGTCGCCGCCCTTGCGCTGCAGGATCGCGAGGCGCAGCTTGGCGTCGGCGCGCCCGGGCTCGAGCTCGATGGCGCGGCGCAGCGAATCCTCGTCGCCGGCCTCGATCAGCGCGTCGGCCTCCGAGGGCAGCAGCGCGTCGAAGAACTGCGCGACCTTGGGCGGCGGCACGGCGCCGAGGAACTCCGAGACGACGGCGCCGTCCTTGAAGGCCTTGACGGCCGGGATCGACTGGATCTGGTAATCGAGCGCGATGCGCTGATTGGCATCGGTGTCGACCTTGGCGAGGATGACTTGACCCTCGCGGTCGGCGGCGGCCTTTTCGAGGAGCGGGCCCAGTGAGCGGCACGGGCCGCACCACTCCGCCCAGAAGTCGACGACGACGGGGATCGTCTTCGACTGCTCGATGACCTGCTGTTGGAAGTCCTGTTCGGTGACGTCGATCACGGCCATGTCTCCTAGGGTACGACGGGTGACGCTGTTCCAAGAGCGAAGCGGCTCCGGCTTCCCCGTCGTCCTGCTGCACGGCCTCACCGCGACGCATCGCTACGTCGTGATGGGCTCCAAGGCGCTGCAGCGCGCGGGCCACGACGTGTTGGCCTACGACGCCCGCGGCCACGGCGCGTCAGACCCGGCACCGTCGCTCGACGCCTATACCTACGCGGATCTCGCGGGGGACTTGTTGTCGGTGATGGATGAGGCGGGCTTCGAGCGCGCCGTGCTGGCGGGTGCCTCGATGGGCGCGCACACCGCGGTGCGGGTGGCGCTGGAGCACCCCGACCGGGTGGCGGGGCTCGTGGTGGTGACGCCGGCCTATGACCCGGAGGACTGGCCGGGAGATCTTGGGCGGTGGGACGCGTTGAGCGACGGGCTGCGCGGTGGGGGTGTCGAGGGGTTCGTGGAGGCCTACGGTGATGACGCCCCACCCACCCCCGAACAGTGGCGGTCGACGCTGCAGACGGTCCTGCGCCAGCGGCTCGGAGCCCACGAGCATCCCGACGCCGTGGCCGACGCGCTGAAGGTCGTCCCCCGCTCGCGACCCTTCGAGGCGCGCTCGCAGCTCGGCGAGATCACCGCACCGACGGTCGTCGTGGCCGGCCGCGACGAGCCCGACCCCGGCCACCCGCTGGCGATCGGCAAGTTGTACGCCTCGCTGATCCCGGGCGCGCGGTTGGTCGTCGAGGAGGAGGGCCAGAGCCCGATCGCCTGGCAGGGGGGCCAGCTCTCGAAGGTCATCGCCGCGGTCGCCGCGGAGGCGGCAGCCGCCTCGGCGTGAAGCGGCTCGCCACGCGGCTGATTGGGATCGCGGTCGTTGTCGTCGCGGCCACGACGTGCGCGTGGATCATGTTCCACCTGCTGCGCCCGCAGCTCTTCAAAGGTCAGGAAGACTCGCTGCCGCGGTACCTGGAGCGCGCGTTCCTGCACTTCGACTTCGGCCGCTCCCAGGAGGGCGCGCAGCGGCCGGTGGCAGACCTCATCCGCGAGGGGCTGCCCGCCGACGTGAGCCTGATCGCCGGCGGGCTGCTGTTCGGTGTGGTGGCGGGCGTTGGCGGCGGGATCCTCTGCGCGCGCCGGCCGCGCGGTGCGGTGTCGCAGGCCATGCAGGCCATCGCGATGGTCGCGCTCTGCGCGCCGGTGTATGTCGTCGGGCTGATGGCGCTGCTGCTGTTCGGTGCGGAGATCGGCAGGTTCGATCTCGGGGTCGGCATCCCCTTGCACTACGTCGACTTCGACCACTCACCGACGGGGTGGCTCGGCGCGCTGATCGTCCCCTGGATCGTCGTCGGCCTCCCGCTGGCGGGCATGTGCCTGCGGGTCATGTTGGGGCAGATGGTTGAGGTCAGTGACGAGGACTACATCCGCGCCGCCCGCGCCAAAGGCCTCAGCGACGGGGCCGTCCTGCGCCGCCACGTCGCGCCCGTCGCGCTGGGCCCGACCGCCATGCTCGCCTCCTCGGCGATGCCGTTGCTCATCACCAACGCCGTTCTGGTCGAGCAGGTCTTCTCGGTCCCGGGCGTCTTTCGCGATCTGACCCACTCCATCGGCACCTCGAACACCACGCTCATCCTCGGTATGACCGCCGTCGGCGCCTTGCTGATCGCGACGACCACGCTGCTCTTCGATCTGCTGCAGGTCTGGCTGGACCCGCGGGTGCGGGCGCGGGAGGCGTCGTCGTAGGGTGTCGGCGATGTCTGCCGGCTACTCCGGAACCTCGCTGGTTCAGAAGCTCGGCTTCAAGTCCGGGATGAAGGCGGCGATCCTGGCGGCGCCCGAGGGCTTCGACGCGACGCTCGGTGAGCTGCCCGAGGGCGTCGTGGTCACGACGCGCCTGGGTGAGAGCAAGGACATGGTGATCTTGTTCGTCACCGAGCGGGCGGTGCTGGCGCGGCGGCTGGGTGCCCTGCGGGCGGCGATCGCGCCGGATGGGATGGTCTGGGTGGCGTGGCCGAAGAAGGCAGCGAAGATGGACACCAACATCACGGAGGACGTCGTGCGCGAGGTCGTGCTGCCGACCGGGCTGGTCGATGTGAAGGTCTGCGCGATCGATGCGACGTGGTCGGGGCTGAAGATCGTGATCCGCAAGGAGCTGCGATGACCACCGAGGCCGTCTTCACCCGCGATGGCGAGGCGTTCGTCCCGTCGATCCACGCCCGTGGCCCGTGGGACGCCGGATCGCTGCACGGCGGCGCGCCGACTGCGCTGCTGGCGCATGCGATCGAGGCGCTGGAGACGCCGGGGTCGATGCGCTGCGTCCGGCTCGCGGTCGAGTTCCCGCGCGCGGTCCCACTGGAGCCGGTGCTCGCGAGCGCGCGGCTGACGCGCGGCGGCCGCAAGCTTGCGCTCGCTGAAGCGCGGCTGACGACGCTCGATGGCACGGAGGTCCTGCGCGCCAACGCGACCCTGCTGCGGCGTGGCGACGTCGAACTGCCCCAAGCAGCGCTTCCGGCGCCCGAGCCCGAGGTTCCGGGCCCGCAGGACGGTGCGGTCGAGAGCTGGAGCGGCGGCGGCGAGACCGCGGGCTTTCATCTGACGGCGATCGAGCTGCGCTTCGTTCGCGGCGACTGGGGCCGCGGGCCGGCCCTGGGCTGGTTTCGCTTCCGGATGCCGGTGGTCGCGGGGGAGGAGCCGTCGCCGCTGCAGCGCGCCGTCGCGTTCGCAGACTTCGGCAATGGCCTCAGCCGCGCGCTGGACTTCCGCGAGCACTTGTTCATCAACACGGACTTGACCGTGCACCTGCACCGCGAGCCGGTAGGAGAGTGGGTGTCGCTCGACGCCCGCACCGACCTCGACCGCTCGGGCGTCGGCCAGTCGACCTCGATCCTGCGCGACGAGCAGGGCCGGATCGGCGTCGCCGCGCAGTCGCTCTTCGTCGACACGCGGCGGTAGGCGGCGGCGGACCTGACCGATCCGTGTCGAGCAAAGGGTCCATGTGACCCATACCTCGACACGGACCTCAAGAGCCGAGCTTGACCTTGCGCGCTTTGAAGCGCCGGGCGCGCTTGATCGCCTTCTTGGGCGCGTCGATCACGTAGGTGCGCCTGCCGGTGCGCTGTGCCATCCCGACGGCGCTCAGCCGCTTGGCGACGACCGGGCAGCGCTTGCAGCGCGGGTCGCTCTTGCAGCAGCGCTTCTTGACCGTCACCTCGCGCGGTGTCGCCATCGGTCTGCGAATCTAGCGAGACCCGATGCCGCCGCTCCCGCTCCCGGACCCCGAGCTCGCCGACGACACCATCCGCCTGCGCGCGCCGACCGTGGCCGACGTGCCGGCGATCACCGAGGCCTGCCAGGACCCCGACATCCAGCGCTTCACCTTCGTGCCGGTGCCCTACGGCGAGGACGATGCCCGCGATTGGGTCGCCGGCGCGCCTGCCCGCGCCGCGGCCGGGCAGCAGCTGAGCCTCGTGATCGCCGACGCGGGCGATCGCCCGAAGCTGCTCGGCACCGCCGGCCTCCTGCGACCCGACTGGACCCAACGCACCATCGAGATCGGGTACTGGGTCGCGCCGTGGGCACGCGGGCGAGCGATCGCGGTCCGCGCCGTCAAGCTGCTCGCGCCCTGGGCGCTGCGCACGCTGGACCTGGCGCGCGTCGCCTGCGACGTGGACGTCGACAACGCCGCCAGCCGGCAAGTCGCCCAGCGCGCGGGCTTCGTCGCCGAGGACGTTCCGCTGGCCCCGATCGTTGTCAAAGGCCGGACCTGGAACCTGGTGTCCTACTCGCTGCGACCCGAGCACGTGGCGTCATGACCGAGACGATGGCCGTCACCGAGGGCGCGCCGCCGGAGGCCGAGCCCGAACAGCGCGTCACCGCGCTGGAGCTCTTCTTCGACCTCGTCTTCGTCTTTGCGATCACGCAAGTCACCGGCTTCATCGCCGCTGACCCCGAGTGGATGCGCCTGCTCCAAGGGATGGCGATCCTCATCGTGATCTGGTGGGCGTGGGCGTCGTTTGCCTGGCTGGGCAACACGGCGGGCACCGACGAGGGGCTGTTTCGCGTCACGCTGTTTGCCGCCGCCGGCGGGATGCTCATCGTGGCGATCGCCATGCCGCGCGCGTTCGGCCAGGACGCGCTGGCCTTCGGGATCGCCTACGCGATCGTGCGGGCGCTGCACATCGGCGCCTACGCGATCCTCGGCCGTGACGACCCGCAGTTGGCCCTCGTAGTACGCCGCCTGGCACGGTCGATGCTGCCGGTCGCCCTGCTGCTGGTGCTCGCCGGGCTCGTCGACGGCCCGGTGCGCACGGCCTGCTGGATCCTGGCGATCGTGATCGAGATCGGCGGGCTCTTCGTCTTCGGCGTCGACGGCTGGCGGGTCGACGCGGGCCACATGGCCGAGCGCCACGGGTTGATCGTCATCATCGCCTTGGGCGAGTCGATCGTCGCGCTTGGTGCGGGCGCCGAGGGTCACGCGCTGGACGTCGGGACGATCGTCGCCGTCGTGCTCGGCCTCACGGTGGCCTTCGCGATGTGGTGGGCGTACTTCGACGTCGTCGCGCTGGTCGCTGCGCGTCGCTTCCAGCGGGCCGTGGGTGCCGAGCGGGCGCGCATCGCGCGCGACTCCTACACCTTCCTGCATGCGCCGATGATCGCCGGGATCATCCTGTTCGCCCTCGGCGCCAAGAAGACGCTGGTCCACGTCGACGACGCGCTGGAGGCCGTTCCCGCCGTGGGCCTCTGCGGTGGCGTGGCGATGTACCTGCTCGCCCACGTCGCGTTCCGGCTGCGCAACGTGCACTCCCTCAACACGGCGCGCCTGGCGGTGGCGGTCGTGCTGCTCGCGCTCATCCCGGTGGCGACGGTGATCCCGGCGCTGCTGGCCATGGCGATCGTCGCCGCGCTGATGGTCGCCCTGTTGTCCTATGAGTTCATCCGCTTCCACGAGGCGCGCGAGCGCCTGCGCCACGCGCTGGCGCCGTGAGCGGTCCCAACGACCACCGTCCGCCGCCCGCGCGCCTGGCCGGGCTGCCCGAGCAGTTCTTCACGCAGATCCTCGCGGAGTCCGCGCGCGCGGCCGCTGCGCCCGGGGTGCGGTTCATCGACCTCGGCCGCGGCAACCCGGACGTCCCGCCGCCGGCCCACGCGATCGCGGCGCTGCGAGCCGCCGCGCTGGAGACCGCGACGCCGGCGGTGCACGGCTATCCGCCGTTCGGCGGCCAGGCCGACCTGCGCGCCGCGATCGTCGAGCGCTACCGCGCCGACCACGGCATCGAGCTCGACCCCGAGCGCGAGGTCGCGGTCATCCCCGGCACCAAGACGGGGATCATGCTCGCCTGCCTGGCCACGGCCGGTGACGGCGACACGATCCTGCTTCCCGACCCCGGCTACCCGGACTACCTGTCAGGTGCCGCGCTAGCCGGGGCGCATGTGACCCCGCTGCCGCTGCGGGCTGCCAACGGCTTTCAGCCGGACTTCGAGGAGGCGGCCGCGGCCGTTGCCTCCCCGGCGCTGACCGTCCTCAACTACCCCTCCAACCCGACCGGGGCCGTCGCGGCGCCCGGGACCTTCGAGGCTGCCGTCGCCTTCGCCCACGAGCGCGGCTCCTGGCTGCTCAACGACATGGCCTACGGCTTCCTGGCCTTCGACGGCCACCGCGCACGCTCGATCCTGGAGGTTGCCGGCGCGCGCGACGTCGCGATCGAGCTGTGGTCGGCCTCCAAGATCTATGGGATGGCCGGCTGGCGCGTCGGCTTCGCCGTCGGCTCGGCGAGGCTCATCGCGCGGATCCAGACGCTGATGGACCACATGGCCGCCGGGGTCTGGACCGGGATCCAGCGCGGGCTGGCCGCGGCGCTGCGCTCCGACCAGTCCGACGTCGCCGCGCGCCGCGAGATCTACCGTGCGCGCCGCGACCTGCTGGTCGACGCGCTCACCGCCGCCGGCGCGCCGCCGGCACCCGCGCAGGGGTCGTTCTTCGTCTGGTGGCCGCTGCCCGACGGGCTCACACCGGCGCGCTTGATCGCGGAGGCTCGCGTCGGCGTCGCACCCGGTGAGGGGTTCGGCGCTCAAGGCGCGGGCTGGGCGCGGCTCTCGCTCGCGGTGGCCAATGAAGACCTCGCCGAGGCGGCGCGGCGCCTGGCCGACGCCGCCCGTTAAGGGGGTCGGCGCGCCGAATCGCCCCCGGCGCGCGCCCAGCGCGTTAGATTCAGGTGCATGGCTGAGGCCACGGTCCTCGTGGTGGACGACGACGCGGGTTTCCGCGCCTATGCCCGCGCGGTGCTCGAGGGCGAGCAGTTCCGCGTGGTCGAGGGCGCGAGCGGAGCCGACGCGGTGGAGGTCGCTCTGCGCGAGCGTCCCGACGCGATCCTGCTCGACTGGCGCATGCCCGGCCAGAGCGGCATCGCCGCCTGCCGCAACCTGCGTGCCGAGACGGCCTTGGCGGGCGTGCGCATCGCGGTGATCACCGGCCTCGACGACGAGCGCGACCGGACCCTGGCGCGCCACGCCGGCGCCGACGCGTTCTTCATCAAGGATCCGGACCCCGACGCGCTGACCGGCCAGGTGCGCCGGCTGCTGGCTGCCGGCAACACGCGCGTCGCGCCGTAGCGGCCGGACCGCTCCGCGCGGCCTATGCTCGCGGGCGATGCCCGAGCCGACGGTCCCCGACCACCAGCGCCTGGCGGCGATGCGCCGCAGCTACGAGCGCGGCGGCCTCGCCGAGGGCGATCTGGCCCCGACGTGGAGCACGATGCTCGAGCGCTGGCTCGACGACGCGATCGCCGGCGGCGTGCGGGAGTCGAATGCGATGGTGGTCGCGACGGCCGACGCCGCGGGGCGCCCGAGCCTGCGGACGGTGTTGTTGAAGGGGTTGAGCGTCGACGGCCTGACGTTCTTCACCAACTACGACTCCGACAAGGGCCGCGAGCTGGCCGCCAACCCGATCGCGTCGATCCTCTTTCCGTGGATCGACCTGCAGCGCCAAGTGCGACTCACCGGACCCGCGCGCCGCCTCGACCCCGCGGCTTCGGACGCCTACTTCGCCTCGCGACCCCACGGCTCGCAGATCGGCGCGCTGGCCAGCCCCCAGTCACAGGTCGTCGCCGACCGCGCCGCGCTGGAGGCCGCGCGCGACGCGCTGCAGGCGCGCTACCCCGACGACGTCCCGCGCCCCGACAGCTGGGGCGGCTACGTCGTCACCCCCGACGTCGTCGAGTTCTGGCAGGGCCGTCCCGACCGCCTCCACGATCGCCTGCGCTACCGGCAGACCGGCGACGGCATGTGGGTCACCGAGCGCCTCGCCCCCTAGCTCGTCAGATGCCAGAGTGCGCTGGTGCCGATCGCCTCGCGGCGCACCGCGCCCTCGCCGGCCGCGGCGATCAGCGCGCGCTCGGCGGCGTCCTCGTCGAGCTCGCCCAAGTTGGAGGTCATGCACGCGGCGACCTCGCGCGTGACCGGCGCGTAGGGAAGGGCCCGCAGGACATCGACGGGATCCTCGGCCGGCGGGCGGCGCTCCAGCGTGACGTCGAGGTTGGCCAGCGCCGTGTCGTAGGCCTCCAGCGGCTGGAAGCCGCCGACCTCGAGGCTGCGCCCCTCGCCGCTGGTGAAGATGACCGACGGTGCGGTGTAGCGGACGGCGCCGTCGGTGTTGGCCTCGCGGCCCTGGGCCTCGGTGGGCGAGCCGGCGGCCGTCCGCGAGGCCGCGCGATCGGCCTGGTAGGCGGTCTGCACCGCTTCGCTGTCCAGCGCGGTGATCAAGGTGTCGGCGGCGACGCCGTCGCCCAGCGTCGCCAGCGCGGCGCGCAGGCCCTCGGGCGTGTCGAGCAGCAACGTGGAGGTGAACTGCGCGAGCTGCAGGGCACGGAAGACCAGGAACTCCTGCTCGGGCTGGTGCACCCGCGTGGCGATCACCAGGCGACAGGCCAAGCCGGTACCGGTGGCGCGCTCGCGCGGCTGGCCGCCGAACGGCATGCCGAAGCGGCGGCCGAAGTTCCGGTAGCCCTGAGCGCTGCGCGCTGGTGTGTAACCGGCCTTGATGTAGCGGTCGGGGCCTTCGGACAAGCCGAT
Source organism: Baekduia sp. (assembly GCF_035996765.1). Taxonomy (NCBI): domain Bacteria; kingdom Bacillati; phylum Actinomycetota; class Thermoleophilia; order Solirubrobacterales; family Baekduiaceae; genus Baekduia; species Baekduia sp. Next base: position 83,157 of record NZ_DASYJG010000098.1, on the reverse strand, counting down.
GAGGACGAGTCGCCAGTCGAGTTGCGCACCGAAGCGCCAGCGCAGCACCGCGTGGGCGGGAGACGCCGAGTAAGCCCACGGGCAGTGCGGGTCGCTGAAGTGCGTGAGGGAGACCGGAGAGGAGGGCATCTCCTGATGGTTGCACGCGCAACGTCATCATGTCGAGTACCTTCGTCCGGACAAGCACTTGCACTAGGTACGAGTTATAGGCAAGGATTTGGTCACGGGACGGCGAACACACGCGGGACGCAGTCCAAACCCCAAGGAGGAGGCCTACTCATGGCAACAGAGCGACCGAGTGGACTGAAGCAGCGTTCTTACCTGATCGGTGGGGACGAGATTAATTGGCTGGAGACGGCCGCCGGCAAGACCAAGCTGACGCAGAGCGATCTTGTGCGCCTGGCGCTGCAGCGCCTGCGCAAGGACCTCGGTGCTGCCCGCAGCCTCAAGCTCGAGGCCGTCGAGGCGCTCGCCAAGGGCACCAAGTGGGCGCCCGTCAAGCGCGGCGGCCCGCGCCGCCGCGCGAGCTAGCAACGAGCTCGCAGACCTGAGTATCGCGGCGCCGCTGCGGACAGACGTCCGATCGGGATGTCTGACACTGCGGCGCCGCGAGCTCGTGGCCGACCAAGGGGATGAAGATGGCGTCCGACCTCGACTACGTCCGCATCATCAACCAGTCGCGGCTTGAGCTCGAGGCCGCTGGCAACCCGTCCTACTTGGTCGTCGTCGTCGACCACGCCGGTGAGCCGCACCTGGCGCCGATGGTCTTCTCGACACCCGGTCCCGCGGTCGATCACGCCACGCGCATCGGGCGCGCCGCGTTCGAGACCGGCGAGCAGGTCGTCATCGTGAGCCGCTCGGTCGCCGACCGCCGCGCGATGTTCACCGTCATGGACCCGCGCACGCAGAAGAAGCTGCACCAACGGCCTGAGGTCGTCGAGGAGACGCTCGCCGACATCGACCGGGCGATCTAGTCGGCCGCGTTCGCGCCTGCGGTGAACTCGTCGCGCTCGTCGGCCACCGCGCGGTACCAGAGCAGCGTCATCGGCTCCTCGTCGGTGAACTGCCAGCCGGGCTCGCCGAGCAGCAGCGCCACCTCGTCGCGGATCGTCGCGTAGAAGCCGCGCCGCTCCGAGCGCCAGCCCTCCAGCGTCTCGGCGCCGACCTCCTCGGGCGCCAGCCACGAGCCGTCGATCTCCAGGAACGGCACCGACGCGACCTGCGTGACCTCGACGGTCGCCCGCCGCCGTCCGACGTGGTCCATGATCGGCAGCCGCTGCCCGATGCGCGGCACGCCGCCCTCCAGCTCCCACTCGCGCGAGAGCGTGACCGACAGCGTCCTGTTTCCGGCGATCACAGCCTGGATGTTGGCCTCGCCGCGGCCGCCGTCCTGCGCGTGGCCGAACTCGAGGAACGGCTCATGCGCGCTGCGCCACGGCGCGAGCGGGATCGTTGCGGTCAGCGCCGTGCCACCGCCCGGCGGGCTGTCGAGCGCTAGCGAGCCGCCGAGCGCGGCCACGCGGTCGCTCAGGCCGGCCAGCCCGCCGCCATCGACGATCGCGGCGCCGCCGCGGCCGTCGTCGGTGATCGTGACGAACGCCTCGCCGAGGCGGTTGGTCACGGTGACGCGCACGACATCGGCCTTGGCGTGCTTCACCGCGTTGGTCAGTCCCTCAGACGCCAGGTAGAAGGCGGTCAGCTCGACGGGCGCGGGCAGGCGCCGCTCGGGCAGCGCGTCGATGTGCAGCGGGATCGGCGAGCGACCTGCCAGCGCCTCCAGCGCGGAGCCCAGGCCCTTCTCGGTCAGTCCGGCCGGGTGCAGGCCACGAGCCAGTTCGCGCAGCTCATCGGTCGCCAGCCGCGCCTCCTGGTGGGCGCGGTCCAGCAGCTCGAGCGCGTCGGCGGGGACGTCCTCTCCCAGCTTGCGGCGCGCGATGCCGATCAGGTGGCCGAGCGCGACGATCCGCTGCTGGGCGCCGTCGTGGAGGTCGCGGCCGATGCGCTGGCGCTCGCCGTCGGCGGCATCAAGGACACGCGCACGCGCCGCCGCGACCTCGGCGTCGCGCGTGCGCAGTGCTGCCTGATGGCGGCGGCGCTCGATCTCGGCGCCGGCGCGCGCGGCGAAGATCCGCAGGACGGCGAGCTCGTCCTCGTCGGGATCGATCGGCTGCGAGGACATCAGCGCGACGTAGGCGACGTGCTCGTCGCCGGCGCCCGGAAGTGCGACGCCGAGGTAGGAGTCCAGTCCGAAGTCGCGGACGTAACGGTCACCGGGATAGGCCTTGCAGGTCCCCTCGGGCAGGACGAGCAGACCCTCGCGCTCGACGGTCGCGCACGGCATGGTGTCGTGCATGTCGAACTCATAGCCCTCGCGCAGCTCGACGCCGTTCTGCCAGGAGGCGAGCACGCGCACGCGGCCCGTGGCGGGCGGCGGGAGATGCTCGCCGATGAAGGCCAACTCGGCACCGTAGGCGGCGGCGAGGTGGCGGACCATCGCCCTTAAGAACGCGTCGCCGACGACGCCGGCCGTGCCCGCGGCGAGGCGGCGCAGGAGGTCGCGGTCGCGGGAGTTGGACGGGTCCTTGGGCGCTTCGGCGGCGGTCGACACTGCCCGCGGATGGTAGCCGTGCGGCCCGCGAGCAGGGCCTCAGCGCGTGTCGAGCGCGACGCCGCGCGGCAGCGTGAACGTCGGGTAGCTGCGCGGATTGCTGGGCTTCTCGCGGACGCTCGTGGCCAGGCGATAGACCGCGGCGGCCTGGCCGGCGGGCGCCTTGACCGTCACGTTGAACGTGCCGTCGGCGCGCGGCTTGAAGCGCTTGACCAGCACGACCTTGTGGCAGGAGACACGGCGCACGAGGCGGATCGTCGCCACCGGCGTCGTGAGCGGCCGGACCACGCGACCGGCGATCGTCACCTTGCCCTTCTTGGAGGTGAGGCTCGAGACGATCAGGCGCCGCTGGAGCTTGAGCGGCAGCGAGAGCTCCTTGCCGATCTCGGCGCGATAGCGGACGCTGTTGGCCTTGGCGTGGGAGGCGAAGTAGGCGCGGGCCGGGATCGGCGCTGTGGTCTGGAAGGACCCGTCCTTGCGGACCTTCGCATGGGCGACCACCTTGCCGGTGGCGCGCAGCCGGATGGCGACCTGCTTCCCGACGTAGCTGCGGTTGGCGGCGCCGAGCAACTTGACGTGGCCGTCTTGCTTGAGCACGTCGACCAGGATCAGCTTGCGATCGCTGCAGGCGAGCAGCTGGTCGGCCACGCTCTGGCCGGCGACGGCTCCCTTGGCCGCGGGCTTGGCCGCCGGGGCGGCGGGCGCGGGCGGCGCGCACGTCCCGGCGGCCGCGGCGACCTTCGCCTCGCCGAGCACGGCGTCGAGGATCGGCCGGCCGAGCAGAGAGATCGATGCGTGCAGCGCGCGCTGTGTCAGGGAGTTGGCGTCGGCGAGTTGCTCGTTGGGCGTGAGCGTGAACGAGAGCAGCTCGGAGGGCGGCAGCGGGATCGGCGGCAGGGCGGCCAGCAGCGGCTTGATGGCCGCGATCACGGGCGTTAGCGCGACGCCCGTGATCGGCGTCAGCCCGAGGCCGTCGAAGACCTGCACCTTGCTCAGGTCGAGGTCGGCGAGCGAGATCGACTGGCCGTTGAGCAGCGGGAGGGCGGTGGTCAGGACGGAGTCCAGCCCGACGTCTTGGCCGAGCAGCTTGACGCCGGCGATGGTGCTGGAGCCCGCCAGCGCGGGAGCGCCCGCCGCACAGCCGACCGACGCGTTGGCCTGCAGCACGTCAGCCGACAGCAGTGCCGGGAACGTCGTCGGCAGCAGGGCGCGGACCGCGCTCTTGATGTCGAGCGTGACGCCGGTGATCGTGGGCAACCCGGGCAGGCCTGGCAACGGGTTGGGCAGCGTGATCGGCTGCAGTGGCAGCGCGTCGATCGCCTGGTTGATCGGCGCAAGCACCTGGTCGAGCACGGCCGAGGTGGGGAGGACCTGGAGGCCGGCGATCGCGCCGGTGGCAAAGCCCTGGCCGGCGGTCGGGTCGGCGACGGTCCGAGCGGTGAGCGCCGAGGCGTTCAGCAGCGGCGGCAGCGCGACGGAGGGCAGTGCCTCGCCCGTAGCGCAGTCGCCGTTGCGACCCTGGACGACGGGCTCGACTGTCTGCGTACCGGCGATCGTCGCCCGCAGCGGGCTGGCCTCGCAATGGAACGCCGGCGCCGCGTGGGCGCTCGTCGTGGCGAGCAGCGACAGCGCTGCCGCTGCCATTCCCGCGACGACTCGTCCGCGGCTGCGCGCCGCCTGACCGAACCCGAAGCTGCTCAACGCTACCCCTGCCTTGCCTTGCTGGTGGACCAACCACGACTGCGGCTGTTCCACTACCCGCCGGTGCGGCATCCCACACCGCACCGGCGAGTGGACCATCGTCTAGCTGAGCGTCATGACCGGCTCGCCCGCGCCCGTCAGGCCGGTGCCCGTGCGACTGCACGTGCCGCCCTTGATCGTGCCGCCGTTGTAGGCCTGGCGCACGCAGTTGCGCAGCGCCAGCTGGCCCCAGTAGTTGGGGTGCAGCGACTCTTGGACCTGGTAGGGCCCGAAGACCGTCGAGACCGTGCGGATCTGGTTGACCCACTCGGTGTTGTCGACGGCGCCGGACTGCGTCCAGGACGTCAGGCCCTTCTCCTCCAACAGCCCGACCGTGTTCTCGCACAGCCGCCGGCCGTTGAAGGTCGACTGCAGCTCGAGGATCTTGATGTTGGTCAGGCCCGTGGCCGTGGCCGCGTTCTTGACCGCGGTGTTGATCGTGGGCAGCGCCGTGGCGTTGGCCCAGTTCGCGTCGTTGTTCCAGAAGCCGCAGCCGCCCGTGTTCTGGCGCGTGTAGCCCGTCTCGGCGTAGCGGAAGCCCGAGCCGTTGGGGATCGGCGACTCGTAGTCCTGGACGACGATCTTGTAGCCGGCATCCGTGTAGCCGGCGTTGGTCATCGCCTGGCGGATGTTGAGGATGCCGTTCTTGATGGCCGTGGTCTGGGCGGTGATGTTGGCCGCCGTGAAGTTGGCCGTCACCGACGAGTCGTCGTTGCAGTAGTCCGGCCACCACGACGGCGAGGTCAGCCAGTCCGTGATGCAGGTCTGGATGATCGACGCGAAGTTGAAGTTGTTGCCGCCGATCGACAGCGAGATCATCTTCACGTTGTGGCTGGTGGCGAAGTTCTGCAGCATCAGCGCCTGGCCCTGGTTGGCGCCGCTGGAGTAGAAGTCCAGGCCGGGCTTGAAGTCCGAGCCGGCGACCGTTGAGGTCTTCGCACCCGAGCACGCGAAGTTCACGCCGTTGACGCCGCCGCCGATGTAGACCTCGGCCGAGTGCGACCGGTGGCAGTTCGGGATCTGCTCAGCCGTGTTGGTGGCGTTGTCGTAGTAGGCGGTGGAGCCGAGCGCGTCGGTGTAGGACGAGCTCACGTTGGAGTTGCCGGCCCAGCGGCCGGCCTCGCCCGAGATGTAGGAGTCGCCCACACTCGTGACCCAGGGCGTCCCCACCCCTGGCCCGTCGGCCCGTGCGGTGCCCGTGTGCTGCAGTGCGAGTGCGCACAGCACCGTCATGGCGATGGCGATGAGCACCCCGGTGCGGCGCGTGACCCCACGCGCCGCGAAGACCTGCGACATGTTTTCTCCTCCTGCGGGTCCGGGGCAGCGGGATGCCGCCCCGACTGGTATGCGAACGTAATCGGTGTGGCTCTGTCCGTGGGAGAACACCCTGCCAATTGGCAGGGTGCCGATCGCCGTGCAGAGGTGCGCCGTGCACGCTGCTAGCCTCTATGGGGCGTACGACACCTCTGTCGTGCGCGAGGCAGCTCGCTTGGGTCCCGCCAGAGTGCGGTTCGGGTCGGCAGTCTCCCCGAATCGTCCGCGGCCCTCAGTGCCGCACTGGAGTTCCCAATGTCATCGAAGACCTTCGCCGATCTCGGCGTGTCCAAGGCCGTGTCCGCCGCGCTGGCCAAGCGCGGCTTCACCGAGCCGTTCGCCATCCAGAACCTGATCATCGGCGACATCCTCGAGGGCCGTGACGTCCTCGCGAAGTCCCCGACCGGGTCGGGCAAGACGCTGGCCTTCGGCGTCCCGATGCTCGACCGCATCGACGCCAACAGCTACGGCCGCCCGTCGGCCCTCGTGCTGGCCCCGACGCGCGAGCTCGCCTCGCAGATCGTCGACGAGCTCTACCCGCTGGCTCACGCCCGCGCGCTGAAGATCACCACGGTCTACGGCGGCGTCGGCATCACCAAGCAGGAGCGCGATGCGGTCAACTCGCACATCGTCGTCGCGACCCCGGGCCGCCTCGAGGATCTGCTGCAGCGCGGCAAGCTGAAGCTCAAGAACGTCAACTTCCTCGTGCTCGACGAGGCCGACCGCATGCTCGACATGGGCTTCCGCCCAGCCGTCGACCGCATCGTGGCCAAGTGCCCGCGTGAGCGCCAGACCGTCTTCCTCTCCGCGACGCTGGACGGCGACGCCGGGCGCATCGCCCGCGAGTACACCACCAACCCGGCCGAGCACGCGATCGAGCCCGACGTCACGACGATCGAGGCGATCGCCCACCGCTTCATCGCGGTCGAGCGCGACGACCGCCTGACGCTGCTGGTCCGCGAGCTGCGCGCCGATCGCGACCTCGCGCTCGTCTTCGTCCGCACCAAGCACGGCGCCGACCGGCTGGTCAAGCGCCTGGCCAAGGAGGGCGTCAAGGCCGTGGCCATGCACGGCGACAAGTCACAGCGTCAGCGCGAGCGCGCGCTGGACCAGTTCGAGCGCGGTGAGGTCGACACGCTGATCGCCACCGACGTCGCCGCCCGCGGCATCGACGTTCGCGACATCTCGCACGTCATCAACTTCGATCCCCCCGAGGACGGCGACACCTACACCCACCGCGTCGGCCGCACCGGCCGCGCGGGCCGCACGGGTGAGGGCGTCACGTTCGTCGGCACCGAGCAGGCAGGTGACGTGCAGAAGATGGCCAGCCAGCTTGGCATCCTCGACCAGTTCGGCCAGAGCGGCCTGCTGCGCTCCGTCCACGGCGGCGCCAAGCCGTCGTCCCAGGGTGGCGCGCCGCGCACCACCGGCGCGCGCAAGCGCCGTCCGCGGTCGCGCAGCGGCTCGGGCTCGACCTCGGGACGCTATTCGGGCCGGTAGGTCGGCGATGGCTCAGGACGTCGCCATCCGCGGGGACATGATCCGCCTCGGCCAGCTGCTCAAGCTCGTCGACCTCGTCGACGGGGGCGGCGAGGTCAAGGACTATCTGAGCGCGGTCGAGGTGTACATCAACGGCGAGCGCGAGGATCGTCGTGGGCGGCAGTTGCATCCCGGCGACATCGTGCGCGCGGGCGCGCAGGAGCTGCGGCTCGTGGCGGGCCCGGCGTGAGCGACCGCCCGCCGACGCGTGAGGAGGTCGCTGTCTCGCTGGCCGTCAACGCGGCGAGCAAGCCCTTCAACATCGCGGTGGCCGTCGTCGCGTTCGTCGCAGTGCTGTTGCTCGGCGCGCCGGCGGTCGTGGCGTTGTTGGTGGCGTTGGTGCTCTACACCGCAGCGGTCGGACGCACGATGTTCGACGGCGATGAGGCCGAGCGCGTCACGCGCAAACACGACGACGGCGGCGCGAGCGAGCCCGAGCAGCAGCCGGACCCGCCGACGACCTAGAGCCCGGCGTGGTTCGGATTCAGCGGCGGCCGCGGATCGTCGCGCGGTGGCTCTTCGCTGCCGCGCTCCTCGGTCCGGCCGGGCTTGATCGGTCTCGGAAGACCGGGCGCCTTGATCTTGAACTTCTTCCCGTCGCTCGTCGTGAGCTCCTGGGGCTTGGGATCGAGCGGCTCTCCGGGGATCGGGCTCATGGCCCGAGGCTACTCCGGTCGACGGCCCTGCCGTGCAGATCGGCGATCGAATCCCTGACGGCTGGCCGGAAGGTCGGGTAGCCCGTCCGCGCGGTCGCGGATGGCGTTGCGCAGCGCCTGCACCGACGGCCGTTGGGCGTCGGCGGCGCGCGTGGCCATGAAGATGGTCCGGTCCACGGCGCCCTCGGCGATGGCGCGTACGGCGATGCCCGGATGACCGTCGACGCCCACCAGGCGTGGCATCAGCGTCAGGGCCTGGCCGGCGGCGACCAATGCGAGGCTGATGACGCTGTCGTTGGTGCGATGCCGGATGTCGGGGTCAAAACCCCCGAGCTCGCGACAGGTCCGCACCGTCACCGCGTCCCAGCCGGCGTCGGGATGGCCGGTGACCCACGCGGCGTCGGCCAGCTCGGCCAGCGGGACAGTGTGGCGATGGCGCAGCGCGGCCGGATGGTCGGCGGGCAGCGCCAGCGCGACCGGGTCGCGGCAGAGGTCCTCGCGCTGCACGCCCGGCGTCCGCGCTCGTGGCTGGTGCTGCCACTCGTCGGCCAGCACGAGGTCGACGTCGCCGAGCACCAGCGCCGGGAGCGACTGCTCGGGCTCGGCCTCGATGAGCTCGCAGCGCAGCTCGGGCGCCGCGACGGCCAACTGCTGCATCGCCGGCACCGCCAGGCGCAGCGCCATCGACTGAAACGACGCGATCCGCGCGCGCCCCGCGACCCGGCCGGCGCCGGCGGCAAGCTCGGCCTCGGCGAGCTCGGCGCGCTCCAGCAGCGCCTCGGCATGGCCGACCAGGATGAGCGCGTCGTCGGTCAGCCGGACGCCGCGGCCGGCGCGCTCGAGCAATGGACGGCCGGCCTCGCGCTCGAGCACCGCGAGTTGCTGCGAGACGGCCGACGGCGTGTACTGCAGGGCGTCGGCCACGGCGGCGATGGTGCCGCGAGCATGCAGCTCGCGCAGCAGGCGCAGGCGGCGAAGGTCGAGCATCGTCCAGCGATGCTACTGATTGATCGTCACGAATCGGCATCGCTTCTACCCTGTCCTAAGCGGCAGGATCGCTGCCATGCGACGTACCGGAGCGCTCTTCTGCCTCGCCTCCGCCGCCGGCTTCGGTGCCATGGGCGTCTTCGGCAAGCTCGCCTACGATGCGGGCGCGACCGTCGAGACGCTGCTGGCGGTCCGGTTCGGGCTCGCCGCCGCGGTGCTCTGGCTGGTGGTGCTGGCCACGGGACGGCTGCACGAGCTGCGCGCGTTGCCACGGCGCGACGTCGGCGCCGCGCTGGCCCTCGGCGCCGTCGGCTACAGCGCGCAGGCCGGCGGATACTTCGCCGCGCTGCGGCGCATCGATCCAGCGCTGCTCGGGCTGCTGCTCTACACGTTCCCGGTGATGGTGACCGTGGCCGCCATCGTCCTCGGGCGCGAGCGGGCCAGCGGCCGGACCGCCGTCGCGCTGGCGCTCTCGAGCGCGGGCATCGTCCTCGTCCTGGCGGGTGCGGCAGGCGGTGCGCTCGATCCGCTGGGCACGGCGCTCGGCCTCGGCGCCGCCGTCGTCTACAGCGCCTACATCTTGATCTCCGATGGCGTCACCGCGCGCGTCGGTCCGCTCGCCCTGAGCACCCTGGTCTGCACCGGCGCCGCGGGGACGCTCACGTTCGTCGGGCTTGCCGGCGGCGGCCTGGACCTTGGCTCCCTGAGCACCGCGGGGCTGGGCTGGATCGCCGCGATCGCGCTGGTGTCAACCGTCGGCGCCGTCGGCCTCTTCTTCGCCGGACTCGCCCGCGTCGGGCCCTCGACGGCCTCGATCCTCTCGACGCTCGAGCCGGTGGTCACCGTGGTGCTGGCCTTCGTCGCTTTCGGCACGTCGCTCGGCCCCGCGCAGCTGGCCGGCGGGGCGCTGGTGCTCGCGGCGGCGGTCACCGTGCAGGCCGGGCACGGTCGCCGACAGACCGGTGGCGATGAGTTCGTAAGCGCCGGCCCGTCTGTGGGATATGCCCAAGATCATCCCCAGCCTGTGGTTTGACACCGAGTCCGAGGAGGCGGCGGCGTTCTACCTCTCGGTCTTCCCGAACTCGCGCGTGCTCGGCGTGACGCGTTACCCCGAGGACGCCCCGCGTGAGGCGGGCATGGTGATGACCGTCGAGTTCGAGCTCGACGGCCAGCGCTTCGTCGGCATCAACGGCGGCCCGCAGTTCACCTTCGACGAGGCCATCTCGTTCCAGATCGACTGCGCCGACCAGGAGGAGGTCGACCGCTACTGGTCGTTGCTCTCGGCCGACGGCGGCTCCGAAGGTCCGTGCGGCTGGCTGAAGGACAAGTTCGGCGTCTCCTGGCAGGTCGTGCCGACCGGCATGGACGAGGTCTTCAACGACGACGACCCCGAGCGCGCTCGTCGCGCGATGGCGGCGATGCTCAAGATGGGCAAGATCGACGTCGCGGAGCTGCGGCGCGCCGCCGACGGCGTGCCGGCCAGCTAGAAGGCCAGGCGCAGGGCGGCCGTCACGGCGGCCGCCCCGATGACGACCCAGATCACCGAGGCGCCGCGCCAGAGCAGGAGGCCCGCGGTGGCGACGCCGACGAGTCGGGCGTCGATGTCGAGCTTGCCGTCGACGATGACGGTCTCGGTCACGACCAGCGCCGCCAGCAGGGCCGCGGGCAGCAGGGAGAGCACCCGCGTGGTGCGCGGATGCAGCTCGCGCGTGCCGACGGCGAACGGCCCGAAGGCGCGGATCGCGAACGTCGTGATCGCGCAGAGCGCGACCGTCAGCCACGCGCGCTCGCCGGCGCTCATGCGCGCACCGCCGCCGTGCGTGGCCGGCGGACGCCGACCAGCGCGATCGCCGATGCGGCCAGGATCCCGATGCCGGGCGGGGCGAGCAGGCCGCCGACGACCGCGACGATCGCGCCGCCGATCGCCGCCGCGGCCGCTTCGGCGTCACGCAGCTCGCCCACGAGCAAGGCCAAGAAGAACGCGGGGAAGACCGCGTCGACGCCCAGCGCCTCGGGGTTGGGCAGCGCCCCGCCGGCTACCACGCCGATGATCGTCCCGGTCTGCCAGGTCAGGTACTGCAGGGCCGAGGAGCCGAAGAGCGTGTGGCGGTCAAAGCGCCCGTCCCCGCGATTGGCCATGGCCCATGACGCGTCGACCACCGCCTGGCCCTCCAGCGCCCGGCGCACCCGGCCGCCCTTCAGCGACGGCCCGATCGCCAGCCCCATGGCGATGTAGCGCGCGTTCATCAGGACGGCCGCCAGCACGGCCGCGGAGACCGAGCCGCCCTGGCCGAGGATCGCGACCGCCGCGAACTGCGCCGAGCCGGCGTAGACGAGGACCGACATCGCGATCGTCGCCAGCGCCGGCAGCCCGGCGGCGCGGGCCGAGATCCCGAAGGAGAGCGAGACGACCAGGCCGGCCGCGGCGAAGGGGATCGCCTGACGGGCACCGGCGACCGCGACGGGGGAGACCCTCACCGATCAGCGGCGCCGGCCGCGCCGCCGACCACCGGCGCACCCGGGAGATCGAACGCGTCGGCCAACAGCTCGTAGGATCGTCGCCGCGCCGCGTGGTCGTAGGTGATCGTGACGGCGATGACCTCGTCGGCTCGATAGTCGGCGGCGAGCTGCTCGAGCTGCGCGCGGACCTTGTCGATCGCGCCCACGATCGTCCGTCGCCCGCGCGGTGGCGCGTCGATCCGCTCGCCCTCGGACTCCAGGAAACGCACCGCCTTCTCCGGCGGCGGCACCGCGATCAGCCGCCCGCGCTGGAGCATCTTGAAGGCCATCCGCGCCGAGGTCGCCAGCAACCGCGCTTCTTCCTCGCTGTCGGCGGCGAGCACCCACGCCGCCACCGCCGTCTGTGGCGCCATGTGGCGCTCGGAGTGCTGGAAGGCCGCCTGGTAGCTGGCGGCGATCGCCGCGCCCTCGGGGCTGATGAAGTCCGCGAACGCATACGGGAGGCCGAGCTCGGCCGCCCAGATCGCGCTCTGCGGCGAGGACCCCAACAACCACGGCTCCGGCGTCTCCGGCCGTCCGGGAAGCTCGGCCAGGCGCGCGAAGCGATGGCCCTCGGGGAACGTCCCGTTCAGGTAGGCGAGCAGTTCCACGAGCTGATCGGGGAAGTCGTTGGGCGCGGCCGAGCGGCGGTCGCGCTGCAAGGCGTAGGTCGTCAGCGGGTCGGTGCCCGCCGCGCGCCCCAGGCCAAGATCGATGCGCTCCGGGAACAGTCCGGCCAGGACGCTGAAGCTTTCTGCGACCTTCAGCGGGCTGTAGTGGGGGAGCATCACGCCGCCGCTGCCGACGCGGATGCGCTGCGTGTTGGCGGCGATCGGGCCGACCAGCACCTCGGGGCTGGGCCCGGCGAGCATCGTGCCGCCGTGATGCTCGGCGACCCAGTAGCGGTGGTAGCCGAGGCGGTCGGTCAGCCGCGCGAGGTCGATCGTGTCGTGCAGCGCCTGCGACCCCGTCGACCCCTCGCTGATCGGGGACTGATCGAGCACGCTGAGCCGGAGCATGAGCCCGACGCTAGCAGCGTACGATCGACAGGCAGATGAGCGCCCGTGCCTGGACCGCCTTCGCGGCCGTGTCGATCCTCTGGGGGATTCCGTACCTGTTCATCAAGGTCGCCGTCGATGACGGCGTCCCGCCGGTCTTCCTCGCCTGGGTGCGAGTGCTGATGGCGGCGATCGTGCTGCTGGCGCTCAGCCAGCGTGCCGGCGTGCTAGCGCCCGCGCTGCGGCGGTCCTACCGGGGCTGGTTCCTGCTCTACGCCGTCGTCGAGATCTGCGGCCCGTTCCCGTTGATCGCCGCCGGCGAGCGCCACGTGGCGTCGTCGCTGGCCGCGATCCTCATCGCCGCCGTGCCGATGATCGTCGCGCTGCTGGCGATCCGCTTCGACCCCTCCGAGCGCGTCACCGGCCGTCGCGCCGTCGGCCTGGTGATCGGCTTCGCCGGGGTCGTCGCGCTCGTCGGCCTGGACGTGTCGGCCGACAGCAGCGCGCTGCTGGGTGCGCTGATGATCCTGCTGGCCGCCGTCGGCTACGCGATCGGGCCGATGATCATCAACCAGCGCCTCGTCGGGCTCGACCCGCGCGCGCTGATGGCGGTGGCGCTGAGCATCGCCACCGTCCTGCTGACCCCGGCCGCGCTGCTGGCGCCGCCGTCGCACACGCCGAGCACGGACGCGATCCTGTCGATCGTCGTCCTCGGCCTCTTCTGCACGGCCGCCGCCTTCGTCCTCTTCGGCGCGCTGATCGGCGAGGTCGGTCCCGGGCGCGCCACGGTCATCACCTACATCTCGCCGATCGTCGCCGTCGCGCTCGGCGTCGCGGTCCTTGACGAGCACCCCGGCGTGGGCGCGGTGGCGGGGCTGCTGCTGATCCTCGCCGGCTCGTGGCTGTCGACCGACGGCCGTCTGCCGCCCGGCCTTGCCCGACGGCTTGCGCGTCGCTCGCCGGCTCCCGGCCGGCTCTGACCACCCTGGCCATCGGTGTAGCCGCAGGCGCCCGCGATCCGCCACCATGGGATCGATGGGTCAGCCCCCGAGACACGGACGTTTCATGCTGCGCCGAACCGCTCGTGCGCTCTGCGCTGCGGCGATCGTTGTGGGAGCGCTGGGCTCGACAAGCGTGGGCGCGAGCGCGGCGGGCATCACCAACAGCGGCGGCGATCTGCGCGACGGCTGGTACGGCGACCAGCCCAAGCTGTCGCCCGACGCGGTCGCTGGCAGCAACTTCGGCAAGCTCTGGGACGCGCCGGTCGACGGCCAGGTCTACGCCCAGCCGCTGGTGGTGGACACCGGCGTCAACAAGAAGAGCGTGATCGTCGCCACCGAGCGCAACGAGGTCTCCAGCTTTGACGCCGAGACCGGCGACAAGAACTGGTCGGTCAACCTCGGCCCGTCCTACCCGGCCAACCTGATCGGGTGCGGTGACCTCAACCCCGACCTGGGCGTGACGGCGACGCCGGTCATCGACACGGCCACCAACACCGTCTACCTCACCCACAAGACCTATGACTCGGGCACCTCGGGACCCGCCGCCTACTACGTCGACGCGCTCGACGTCGCCACCGGCGAGCAGCGCAGCGGCTTCCCGCGGAAGCTGACCGGCACGGCCCAGAACGCGCCCGGCATCAGCTTCGACGCGACCCAGGAGCTGCAGCGTCCCGGCCTGCTGCTGCTTGACGGCGTCGTCTACGCCGGCTTCGGCGGGCACTGCGACTTCACGCCCTACCAGGGCTGGGTCTTCGGGGTGAACACGAGCGGCGACATCACCGCGCGCTGGAGCGCGGTCGCCAGCGGCAACGGCGCGGGCATCTGGCAGTCCGGCGCCGGGCTGATGTCCGACGGCCCCGGGCGGATCTTCCTCTCGACCGGCAACGGCGGCTCGCCGACCCCGCCACTGGCCGCACCGGGCAACGGCATGTACGGCGAGTCGATCGTGCGGCTGGACGTCCAGACCGACGGCACGCTGAAGCCCATGGACTTCTTCGCGCCGTCTGACGCGGCGCACCTCGACGATTACGACGCCGACTTCGCCTCGGGCGGGGTCACGGCCCTGCGGGACTCGTTTGGCACCTCGCAGTTCCCGCATCTCGGGGTGGCCGTGGGCAAGGCCGGCTATGTCTACCTGCTCAATCGCGACGACCTCGGCGGGATCGGCACCGGCGATGGCCGCGGCGATCGTGTCGTCAGTCGCGTCGGCCCGTACGGCGGCGTGTGGTCACGGCCGGGCATCTGGCCCGGCGACGGCGGATGGATCGCCATCCCGACGGCGTCGCCGAGCGGCGGGGAGAACCCCAGCCCGAGCGGCTCGTCGGGCTATCTCAAGCTCTATCGCTACCGCGTCTCGGCCGCGGGCGTCCCGTCGCTCGACGCGCCGGTCCAGTCCGATGACGCGTTCGGCTTCGGCTCCAGCGCGCCGGTGATCACCTCTGACGGCACGACCTCGGGCTCGGCCGTGCTGTGGATCGTGTGGTCGCCCGATGGCGGCGGCGCCGGTGCCCAGCTGCGCGCTTATGACGCGGTCCCGCGCAACGGCCACCTCAACCTGCGCCACTCGTGGCCGATCGGGCAGGCGACGAAGTTCGCGATGCCCGGCGTCGGCGACGGGCGCATCTACGTCGGGACGCGCGACGGCCACATCCAGGCCTACGGGGCGCCGGTCGAGGCCCAGGTCTCTGGCCCCTCGACGACCTTCCCGCTCACCACGGTGGGCACCACGAGCACCGTCAACGTCAAGCTGACGATCAGCGGCACGGTGAAGGTCAACTCCATCGTCGCCTCGTCCTCGCCGTTCGTGGTGGGCACGCCGACGCCGGCCGTCCCCGCAACGTTGGTCAACGGCGACACGATCACGATCCCGGTCGACTTCACCCCGACCGCTCCAGGCTCGGCGGGCGGCATGCTGACCGTCGACACCGACAAGGGGCCCTTCAGCTTCAGCCTGACCGCCACGGGCCAGGCGCAGGCCGCGGTCCTGACCGCGTCGCCGCCGATCGTCTCCTTCGGCGGTGCGGTCGTCGGCGACTCGCAGGCATCGGTCGTGACGTTCGGCAACGGCGGTGGTCAGCCGCTCACGGTCACCGCCATCACGCTGCCGGGTGCGCCGTTCTCGGTCGACGACACGCTGGCTGCGGGGACCGTGATCGGCCCGGGGGAGGCGATCAACGTCACCGTCCACTACCAGCCGACGGTGGTGGGGGAGTTCAGCGATGACCTGGTCCTCGACACGACGGCGGGCGAGAAGACCGTCGGCCTGTCGGGCATCGCGGGCCTCGGGCCGAAGCTGACGCTGACGCCTGCCGGCGGCTGGGACTTCGGCACGGTCACCATCGGTGAGAGCAAGACGGTGGCGGTCACCATGAGCAACACGGGCGACAGCCCCATGAACGTCACGAAGTCCAAGCCACCGACCAACGCGCGCTTCACCGTGCTCGACCCGCTGGACGAGGGCACGTCCATCCCCGCCGGTGAGAGCCGGACGCTGCGCATCAGCTTCACGCCCACCGACGCCGGAGCGGTCAGCGACAAGTGGATCATCAACGCCGGTGACGGCAGCGGCGTGCACGAGATCGCGGTGACCGGGACCGGTCAGATGCCCGCAACGCAGGAGCCGGAGCCGGAGCCGGAGCCGCCGCCCGTCGTCGGCCCCGTCCCGCCGGTTCCTGATGTCGCGCCGATGCCGCCGGGGTTGGGCCCCGAGGTCACGGCGCTCAGCCGCCCCGAGCTGATCGTCGAGAAGCTGCGCCCCGCGCTGTCGGTGACCAAGGCGCAGCTGTCGCGCGACGGGCGCAAGCTCGTGATCCGTGGCCGGGTGACCGCCGCTGCCGTCGGGCCGCTGAGCGTGCAGCTCTCCGCACGGGCCGGCCGCAGGACCGTGACGTCCAGCGCGAGCCTGCGCCTGCGCGGCCACGCGACCTACACCATCACCATGGTGCTCCCGAAGGCGGCGCGGCGGTGGACGCGCCTGCAGATCGTGGCGCACTTCCCGGGCAGCGAACGGGTCTGGCCCGGCACGGGGTCGCTCGTGCTCGTCCGCGGGCGGTAACTTGGCGGCGCGTGAGCGCCTCTGCCGCCGACTTCGACGAGATCGTCGCCCATCCGGGCGCTGGGCGCCGCTTCGAGCAGTCCGTCACCGTCGGGCTGGCCGATACGGCGCCGAGCGGCCGCGTCCGCCTCGATGCGCTTGCGCGCTGGCTGCAGGATGTCGCGCTGGCCGACGTGGTCGACGCCGGCCTCGGCGAGGCCGCGCTCTGGGTCGTGCGCCGCACGCGGCTGGCGGTGACGCAGTTCCCGCGCTTCGGGGAGACGGCGAGCGTCGCGACGTTCTGCAGTGGCATCGGGCGGATGTGGGCGCAACGGCGCACGACCGTGACGACGCCCGGCGGTGCTCTGGTCGAGGCCGTGGCCCTGTGGGTCCACCTCGATCCGGCGAGCCTGCGGCCGGCGCCGTTCGCGCCCGAGGAGCTGGAGCTCTACAGCGCGTCGGCCGCCGGGCGGGAGATCAAGGCGCGGCTGCGCCATCCGGCGCCGGCGGAGGATGCGACGTCGCGGCCGTGGCGCTTTCGCAGCACCGAGCTCGACGTCGCCGACCACATCAACAACGCCGCCTATTGGGCGGTGCTGGAGGACGAGCTGCTCACCGGCGACGCCGAGCCGTCGGCGATCGACGTCGAGCTCGAGTTCCGGACGCCGGCCCAGCCCGGCGAGCACGCCGTCCTGCGCTCCGGCGCGCAGCGCTGGGTCGTGGCCGGGGACGGAGCGGTCCACGCGTCGTTCCTGCTTGACAGATGAAACTACGGGCATTAGCTTTATGGCTATGCCCAACTCCCCGCATCGCTTCACCCGCTTCGGCTTCGTCAACGCCTGGCTCGTCGAAGAGGACGATGGCTTGACGCTGATCGACACCACCATGAAGGGCGCCGGCAAGAAGATCCTCGCCGCAGCTGACGGCCTCGGCGCGCCGATCGTCCGCATCGTCCTCACGCACGCCCACGGCGACCACATCGGCGCGCTGGACGAGCTGGCGGCGGCGCTGCCGGAGGCCGAGGTCATCATCTCGACGCGCGACGCGCGGCTGCTGCACAAGGACATGTCCTTGGACCCGGGCGAGCCGGAGCGCAAGCTCAGCGGCAGCTATCCGGGCGCCGAGACGGTGCCGTCGCGGACGGTGCAGCACGGCGATCGCATCGGCTCGCTGGAGGTCGTCGCGACGCCGGGCCACACGCCCGGCCACATCGCGCTGCTCGACCCGCGCGACCGCACGCTCTACTGCGGCGACGTCTACTCGACCCTCGGCGGGGTGGCCAGCAGCGCCAAGGCCAACCCGCGCTTTCCGCTGGTCCGGATGGGCACGTGGAGCCCGGAGATCGACCTCGAGAGCGCGCGGATCCTGCGGGCGCTGGACCCGGCGCGCCTGGCGCCCGGCCACGGGAAGCTCGTCGAGGCGCCCGGAGCGGCGATGGACGCCGCGATCGCGCGCGTGGGCTGAGCCGCATGCCGCGTGCCGGGTTGGACCATGACGTCGTCGTGGCGGCGGCGGCGGAGATCGCCGACGCCGAGGGCCTGGAGGCCGTCACGCTCGCCCGCGTCGCCGCCGCGCTGGGCGTCAAGCCGCCGTCGCTCTACAACCACGTCGCCGGCCGCGATGGCCTGCTGCGGGGCGTCGCGCTGCTCGGCCTCGGCGAGTTGGCCGCGACGCTGCGCGAGGCTGCCATCGGCCGCTCGGGCGCCGACGGCCTGCAGGCCACGGCACAGGCCTACCGCGCCTACGTCCTGGCGCATCCGGGTCGCTATGCGGCGGGCGCGATCGCCGCGCCGGCGCCCGACGACGCCGAGCACCAGGCTGCGGGCGCCGCTGTTCTCGAGGTCATGCGCGGGGTGTTGCGCCGCTGGTCGCTCGACGACGAGCAGACGCTGCACGCGCTGCGCGCGATCCGGTCAGCCATCCACGGCTTTGCCTCGCTGGAGGCCGCCGGCGGCTTCGGCATCAAGGTCGACCTCGACACATCCTTCCAGCACCTCATCGCCGCCCTGGCCGTGGGCGTCGGGCGCGCGGACTAGACCTACAGGTCGATCA
This sequence comes from Baekduia sp., assembly GCF_035996765.1. Lineage (NCBI taxonomy): Bacteria > Bacillati > Actinomycetota > Thermoleophilia > Solirubrobacterales > Baekduiaceae > Baekduia > Baekduia sp. The sequence goes on along the minus strand of NZ_DASYJG010000098.1, from coordinate 64,729 downwards.
CCCGCAGGCCGGGGATCCGGACCGCGAGGCGCTCGGTGACGATCCGGCGGTGGCACTCCGCGGGATCGGCTTCGAGGCACATGAGCGCCGTCGGCGGCCCGCCGCCGGTGATCTCGGCGGCCAGCGTGTCGAGCGCCTCCGAGGAGGCCTCCTCGATGTAGGTGGAGAACTGCGCCGCGCCCTCGGCGATCTGGTTGTGCTTGTAGAACCAGCGGATGTCGGCCGGCGTTCCGAGCTCGCGGCGATGCTCGTAGGCGATGCCGTGCTCGCGCAGCGCGTCGCCCAGCCGGGTCTTGGACATGCCCGGGCGCCGGGACTGGGGGCGGAAGCGCACGTCGATGAGCCGCGGCACGCCGGCCACCTTCAGCTCGGCGATCAACTCGGGTGGGAGGAGGCGCTCGTAGCCGACCGTCCAGATCGTGGGGGAGTTGGCCATCAGGTCGGATGCTGCCCGCCAGCGCCGCGATCAATCCTGCCACGACGCGGTCGAGCGGCAGAGCAGCTCGAGCTCCTCCGCACCGGCCAGGGCGGCAGGTTCCGCGTCGGCCGCCGCGCGCACGCGCAACCGTTCTAGCGGCAGCGGCCCGTGGCCGGCGATCAGGACGACGTTGCCCTGTCGTCGACCTCGGAGCACCGGTCCGGCGCCCAGCGCGGCGACGGTGGCGAAGTGCTCGCGTAGGCCGGCGGCGATCGCGCGGACGTCGTCCATCGGCGGCGTGTCGACCACGTTGATGGCCAACGCGCCGCCGGGCGCGACGACCCGTGCCGCATCGGCCAGCGCGGCGCTGGTGGCGAGATGGCGCGGCACGCGCGCGCCGATGAACGCGTCGATCAGCAGCGCGTCGGCCGAGGCGTCTTCGCGGCCCGCGACATGCGCGCGCCCGTCGGCGATCCGGATCTTCAGCCCCGGCAGCTTGCGCAGCCCGAGGTGCTCGCGCGCGAGCTCGACGACATCGGCATCGACCTCGATGACCTCCTGGCGGCGCGTCCGGGTGCGATCGGTCGCCGCCAGCGACCGCGCCAGCGCGCACCCGGCGCCGCCGACGTGCACGATCCGCCGCGCCCGCAGCGCCTCCACCACGTCTCGCATCCGCCGCAGGTAGTCGAACTCCAGATGGCGCGGATCGGCGAGGTCGATGTACGACGCATCCATCTCACCCTGGCGCAGCAGCCGCCCCGTCGGCCGCTGCCCATCGCGCTGCACAATCAAGTCGCCAGTCTCGGCGAGGATCTCGGGGCCGGAGCGGCGACGGGCCATCCCGGCGGAACCTAGCCGCTATGCGCGAGGCGCTGCACCTGCAACCGCTGCCGCATCGCCCAGCGACGTCTCCGGAATCCCGAACGCCTCGACCAGCCCGGTCGCGTGCGGTCGCAGCGTCGCGCAGAGCGTGTTGACCGCCTTGATGACGGCCTTGGAGCGCGTCGAGGAGAGGCGCCCATGCTCTTGGAACCAGCCGCGGTCGGCCTCGATCGTGCTCAAGGCGTACAAGTCGCACACACGGTCGAGCAGCATGCGCGCGCCCGGGTCCGGGCAGCGATCGATCGCGACGGCAAAGGACTCCAGGACGAAGCAGTCGACATAGGCGCGAGCGGCGGCGATGAGGTGGTCCTGGCAGTCGAGCAGGACCGCGAACGGCTCGCGACCGCCGTCGATGCCGCCCTTCAGCCGGCGCGCGACGCCCGACCTGATGTGGTTGGAGCGCCAGCGCAGCAGCTCGAGCTGGACCTCGCGGCTGGCGAGGTCCTCCTGGTCGTCGCGGCCTGGCAGCAGATCGTCGGCCAGACGCGTGAGCACCTCGCGCATCGCGCTGCGCTCGGCGACGGTCTCGAAGACCTGACCGGCGAAGAAGCTGGCGGTGCCCAACGGGTCGAGCTCGCCCAGCTGGTCGCGGAAGTCGGTCAGCAGGTTCTTGGCGGCGAGCTGCAGCAACACGGTGTTGTCGCCCTCGAACGTGGTGAAGACGTCGGTGTCGGCCTTCAGCGCGGCGAAGCGGTTGCCCTTCAGGTAGCCCATGCCGCCGCAGGCCTCGCGGCACTCCTGGATCGTCGCGGTCGCGTGCCAGGTCGCGACCGCCTTGAGGCCGGCGGCCAGCGTCTCGAGCTCGCGCCGCTCGCGGTCGAGGTCCTCGTCAGAGGTGAAGACGCGATGCAGCCGCGCGACGACGTCCTCCTGGGCGAAGTGCAAGGCATACACCTTGGCCAGTGCGGGCAGCAGCCGCCGCTGGTGGGTGCGGTAGTCCATCAACACGACCTCGTCTTCCCCCGGCGGGCCGAACTGCCGCCGCGACTCGGCGTGACCGACGGCGATCGCCAGGGCGACCTTCGTCGCGCTGATCGAGGCGCCGCAGACGCTGACGCGCCCCTGGATCAGCGTGCCCAACATGGTGAAGAACCGCTTGGTGGGGTTCTCGATGGCGCTCTCGTACACGCCGTTCTCGCTGACCGTGGCGTAGCGGTCGAGCAGGTTGTCGCGCGGCACGCGCACGTCGTCGAACCAGATCCGCCCGTTGTCGACACCGTCGAGGCCGAGCTTGGCGCCGCAGTCCTCGATCCGGATCCCGGGCAGGACGTTGTTGTCGTCATCGCGCAGGGGCACCAGCAGCGCATGGACGCCGCGCGGCTCGCCACCCACGATCAGCTGAGCGAAGACCGCGGCCATGCGGCCGTCGCGCGCGGCGTTGCCGATGTAGTCCTTGCGTGCGGCGTCGTCCGGGGTCGAGATGAGGAACTCGCTTGTGGCCGCGTCGTAGGTCGCCGTGGTGCCGAGCTGCTGAACGTTGGAGCCGTGGCCGGTCTCGGTCATCGCAAAGCAGCCAGGGAGCCTTAGCGATGTGATGTCGCTCAGGTAGGACTCGTGGTGCTTGCGCGTGCCGAGGTGCAGCACCGCGCCACCGAAGAGGCCGAACTGCACGCCGCACTTGACCAGCAGCGACAGGTCGCCGAAGCCCAGCGTCTCGAAGCCGGCAATCGCGCCGCCAACCTGGCCGCGCCCACCGAACTCCTCCGGAAAGCCACGCGCGGTCTCTCCAGCATCGGCCAGCTCCCGGGCCCAGCCGAGCACCTGCGCACGATGCTCCTCGAGCGGCAGATCCGGCCGTGGCGCGTTCTCCGGCTCGCTCAACCACGCGCGGCAGCGGTCGCGGATCTCGGCGTGCTCGCCGTCGAGCAGCGTGCGCAGCGCTGCGAGATCGACCGTCGGAACGGACTCGGGGACAGACGAAGCGGTCGTGGCGGTCATAGAGCCACGAGGATTCCCCGCGGCAGCCGTTCCCATGTGCGTCGATGGACCACCTAGTGGCCCATCGCGCTTCTGCTACTTTCATGTACATGACGACGGTCGGAGTTGCCGAGTTGCGCCAGAACCTCAGCCGCTACCTGCGGCTCGTGGAGCGGGGCGAACGCCTGATCGTCACCGAACGCAACCGGCCGGTCGCAGAGCTGGGCCCGCCACCGAGCACGGGCGACGCGCTCGACCGGCTCATCGCCGACGGGCGCGTCTCGCGTCCCACCCGCCGTGGGCTTCCTGCGCCGCTGGCCCTGGATGGCGACTCGCGCGCGCTGAGCCGAGCACTGGATGAGATCCGCGGCGACCGCTGAGCGCGTTGTCACTCTTCTACCTCGACGCGTCCGCGCTGGTGAAGCTCGTCCGCGAGGAGGACGAAAGCGCGGCGCTTCACCTCTTCCTCGACGGCGCCGATCTCGTCTCCAGCGAGCTGGTGCTGACCGAAGTGCCCCGCGCCGTGCATCGCGCGGCCTTCGACGATCCGGCGCTGTCGACCGACCTGCTCCTGGCACGCGCCGGCGATATGCTCGCTGCGCTCGCCCTGGTGCCGGTCGACCGGGCCGTGCTCATGGCCGCCGGCGCGTTTGCCGAGCCGGTGCTGCGTGCGCTCGACGCGATCCACATCGCCTCGGCCCTCGACGTGGGGCCGATCGACGGCATGGTGACCTACGACGATCGCCAGGCTGCAGCTGCCAGACTCGCCGGTCTGCGCACGGTCGCGCCGAGCTGACCGCGCATCGTGCCCCGCTAGGACGCCACGCTCAGCGCCAGGCGCCGGCGGTGGATGATCCAGGCGATCAGGCCGGCGGGCAGCATCAGCCAGTAGGAGACCAGGCGGTAGGCGAGCGTCGCGACGGCCGCGTCGCCGCCGTGGACGCCGGCGAGCGCGAGCGTTGCCGTCAGGCCTGCCTCGACGACGCCGATGCCGCCCGGCGTCAGGGGGATCTGGGCCAGCAGCTGGGCCGCGACGTAGGCGAGCAGGACCAACGAGAAGGCCGGGTGCGCGCCGACGGCGATGATCGCCGTGACGAGTGCCAGGAGGTCGAAGAGCCAGCGGCCGACCGCCGCGCCGCAGGCGACGAGCAGGCGGTCGCCGAGGCGCTCGGTCACCTCGTCACGCTGGACGACGAGGCGGTCGGGCAACGTCGGCGACAGCGCGCGATCGCCCGGCAGCCGCTCGCTGACCCCGACGACGACCCGTCCGACCCAGCGCAGGGTCTGCTCGCTGCGCGCGGCGGCAAGACCCACGCCGAGCATCGCGGCAAACAGGCCGAGGCCGAGCACGCCCGTCTCGAAGAGCGTGTGGGGCACGCGCAACCCGAAGACGACGGCCGGCAGCGCGAGCACCGGCAGCACGCAGAGCCCCGCGATCTGCAGAACGGTCGCGGCCGCAAGACCTGTCGCCACCGACGCGCGCGGCACGTCGGAGCCGTTGAGCATGTTGTACTGCGTGGCCGCCGCGGTCGCCGCACCGCCCGGAATCACCCGTCCGAGGGCGCCGCCGGCCAGCTGCGATGTCGCGACGCCCAACGTGTCGCGCGTGCCGATCGACAGCGCTTGCAGCTCCCACAGACACCAGCAGGACGCGGCTTCGGCCAGCACCATCCCGACCAGCCACCACGGCTTCAGGTTGGCCACCTTGGGGAAGGCGCCAAGCACCTCGCCGATCGCTGGAGCGACGCCGTAGAGGACCAGGGCGGTGAGGGCGAGCGCCGCCGCGCGCCGTGCCAGGGACGGCATCACTCGCCCACCCTAGAGGGAGCGGCGGCGCTCAGACCGCGATCGCCGGCGTCCAGCCGGCGGCGCCGGGCAGGCGTGGAACCAGCAGGCACTGAAACGCGCCGCAGTCGACGCGCACCGCGGCGCCGGCACTGAGGCCGCCCGGCGCGGACGTGGGTTCGGGGCGCAGCGGATGGAGCCCCAGCTGCGCATGTCCGCGGCGCGACGCCGCAGCGCAGAGCGCGCGCTCGGCGTGTTCCTGGCTGAGGCGCCAGCCCGCCGCGATGAGCGCTGCGCCGTGCCAAAGCTCCCAGCGCCAACGGCGCAACCCGACCCGGTTGGGGGGCAGCGGATGGAGGGCGTAGGCGAAGTGTGGGCCGTCATCGCGCAGCGGCACTCCTCCAAGCTAGCGCGCTCGCAGCCGATACAGGGGAGGTGGGGGAACGATCACGCAGCTTCATCACGCCGCTGGCGGTGCTCCTCGTGCTCTCGCTCGGCGGCTTCGTGCTGCGCGTGCACAGCCGGGCGCAGGCCACCGCGGGCGGCCGGACCGTCGGTCAGATCAGCGCGCAGGAGCGCGCCGCCACCTTCACGTTCGATCCGGGCGTCCCCCCGGCTGATCGCGAGGCGTTCCTGAGTGCCGTCGCTCGTGCGCGGCCCGAGGCCCAGGCGCTGATCGGCGCGATTGATGGCCTCGTCGACGTCCACATCGCCCAGACCGCCGCGGGGACGGTCGGGACCACGCAGTCGGTCGGTGATCGCTACAACGTCTCCGTCAACCTCGGCATCGTCTCGCGCCGCTACGGGCAGCGCGGCATCGACCGGACCGTCCTGCACGAGCTCGGCCACGTCGTGGACTTCGCGCTCGTGCCGGAGGCGCTGGACACCCAGCTCGACGCGGCGATCCCGCAGGGCTACGGCTGCGACAGCCAGAACTCGGGCGGCTGCGCGAGCGCCACCGAGCGCTTCGCCGAGAGCTTCGCCAAGTGGGCGACGGGCGACATCGGCGTCGATCTTTACCTCGGTTACAAGGTCCCGCCGCCCGATGACCTCGCGGCCTGGGGCGCACCGCTGGCCAAGCTGGCCGGCTCCTGACGCACCGTCACCGCAGGCGCGCGTACACAGCGGTGTCGCCGCGGCGGGTGGGCGGGCCCGCTTTCACGTAGGCATTGCGTCGCACGTCCTCCAGCACGTAGCCACAACGCTCGGCGAGCCGCGTGGACGCGACGTTGGCGACCTCGATGAGCAGCGTGAGGCGCTGAAGCTCCTGCTCGTCAAAGGCCCAGCGCGTCAGCGCGGCGACCGCTGCGGTGCCGACGCCACGCCCGCGAGCGGCCGGCGCGACCGTGTAGCCGAGCTCTGCCTCGCCGGCCTCACGGTCGATCGCCACGGCCAGCGCGAGTCCCAGGAACGTCCCGTCGCCGTCCTGCACGGCAAACGCCTCGCGCGTCCGGTCGCGGCGGCCCTCCTCATAGCGCTCCAGCCACCGCTGTGGGAAATCGCGCCGCGGCGGATCCGGAAAGCGCGTGAAGCGCCGGACCTCTGCGTCCTGCGCGAGCAGCGCGAAGTCGGCGAGGTGGTCGCCGCTGAAGGCGACCAGGCGGACGTCGGGCTCCATCCCGACGATCCTAGGACGACGACGGTCGCCGGCAGCAACTGCCGGCGACCGCTGTGCTTCTGGTGTCCCTCGTTGATGAGGGGCCGTGTGTCGGCGCCCTAGGACTGGACGTTGGCGTCCGCGGGGGCCTGCTGGGCATCCTCGGACTTCGACTCCTGCGGCTTGGGCGCCTTGCGGACGACCTTCTCGCACGAGCCGTTGGGGTTGTCGGGCGTGGCGTCGGTGATCACGTCGACCGTGTCGAGCAGCGCGACGTCGTTGCCGTCGCCGCAGGTGATCTTGTCGACCTCGCCGTCGCGGGTGTGGAACGTGTCGTTGCCGGGGCCGCCGTCGAGCGTGTCGCCCGCGGTGTCCACTTCACCATTGGGGCCGGGATGGACGTCGCCACGAGCCAGCGCCCACAGGTTGTCGTTGCCCTCGCCACCGTTGGTGGTGTCGTTGCCGAGGTTGGCGTAGATGGTGTCGTTGCCGGCGCCGCCATCCTGGAGGTCGTCGCCGGTGCCGCCGGCCATGCGGTCGTTGCCGTTCTCGCCGGCCGAGTTGTCGTTGCCGCTGCCGCCGTAGATGCGGTCGCGCGAGTCGCCGCCCTTGAGCGTGTCGTTGCCAGAACCACCGAAGATGCGATCGAAGGAACTCAGGTCGCCCGTGCCGTTGGCGTCGCCGGTGATCGTGTCGTCACCCGCGCCGCCGTTGAGCCAGTCGTTGCCCTGGACGCCGGCGATCGTGTCGTTGCCGGCACCGCCGAAGACCCGGTCGTTGCCCGGACCGCCATTGAGCTGGTCGTCGCCGCCGCGGCCGAAGATGCGGTCGTTGCCGCCGTTGCCGTTGATGGTGTCGGTGACGTTGGTGCCGCGCAGGCGCTCGTTGCCTGGGCCGCCGTTGATCGTGGCCGCCAGCGCCGTGCCGGCCGGCACGATGGCCAGCGCCGCGGTGGCGCCGATGATGGACTTGCGAAATTGCATGTGACGTCGTCCTCCTGGTCGTTGCTTTCCCTGGGAGGCAGGTTCACCGCTTCGGGGTCGCTTCCCAGCGACGTCTCACCCAGTCCTCATGCTCCGTGAGGACTTCATGAGAGGCTTCGCGCACGCGATGACCAGCCGGGAACCTGCGTCATCCTCATGTCCATGCCCCGCATCGTCCTGTCCGTGTTGTTGATCTCGTTGCTGGTGAGCGCCCTCGCGGGCGTGGCGGCGGCTGACGTCGTCACCGGCGGGCGCCAGGCCGACCAGCTCTCTGGGAGCGCGGGCGCCGACGTGATCAACGGACGCGGGGGCGACGACACCATCTTCGGCCGCGGCGGGAACGACCGCATCAACGGCGGCGCGGGCAACGACACGATCGCCGGCGACGCGGGCAACGACATCCTCCGCGGTGGCGCGGGCGACGACAACCTGCTCGGCGGTGCGGGGAACGACCGCATCACCGGCGGGCCCGGCCAGGACCAGATCTACGGTGGCAACGGCAAGGACATCATCAACGTGCGCGACGGCGAGGTCGACACGGTGCACTGCGGCGCAGGGCGCGACACGGTGATCGCCGACGCGGGCGACGTGGTGGGCCACGACTGCGAGGTCATCCGCCTTGGCTGAGCCCGCGGCCGCGGGGCCCGTCGTCCTGCTGGTCGACGACGACCCCGCGATCCGGCGCGCGGTGAGCGCTGGGCTGGAGCTGGAGGGCTTCACGGTGGTGTCGGCCTCCGGCGGACGGGCGGCCCTGGAGGCGGCGGCGCGGATCGCGCCCGCGGTGGTCTTGCTCGATCTCAGCATGCCCGACCTCGACGGGCTCGAGGTGTTGGAGCGGCTGCGCGCGAGCGGCGATCAGGTTCCGGTCTGCGTGCTGTCGGCGCGCGATGAGGTCGACGACCGCGTGGCCGGGCTGCAGGCCGGTGCCGATGACTACGTGGTCAAGCCGTTTGCGCTCGAGGAGGTCGTGGCGCGGCTGCACGCCCTGCTACGCCGGCGGCCGGCCGGCGCCGCCGAGGCGCTGGTGGTCGGCGACCTGCGCCTGGACCCGCGCTCGCGCGTCGTCCGCCGCGGCGAGCGCGAGCTGGAGCTCACGCGCCGGGAGTTCGAGTTGTTGCAGCTGTTGATGCGCAACCCGGGGGAGATCCTCGATCGCGCGCGGCTGCACGAGGAGGTCTGGGGTTACACGTTCGATCCCGGGACCAACGTCGCCGACGTCTTCGTCGGGTACGTGCGGCGCAAGCTCGAGCAGGACGGCGAGCCGCGGGTTCTGCACACGGTGCGCGGCGTCGGCTTCGTCCTGCGAGCCTGAGGGCGATGCGCAGCCTTCGTGGCCGTCTGACGCTCGGCGTCCTGCTCCTGCTCGCGGCCGTGTTGGTCGCGGCGGGCGCCGCGGCGTTCCACGAGATCAACGCCTCCGAGCGGGCGGCGCTCGACGACCGGCTCAAGCGGACCGCGGAGCTGACGCGGCCGACGGCGGTGGCCGCCGTCCAGCAGGAGGTCCCCGCCGACGACCCGCGGCTCGACGCCGTGCTCCGAGCGACGGGCAGTTCGCTGCTCGTCCGGCTCGGACGGATCAGGCTGGTGCATGCCGGCCCGACACCCCCGACGCACGGCGCGCTGCCGCGCGGCCTGTCGACCTTCTCCAGCGACGGCCAGCGCTACCGCGCATACGTCACGACGCTGAGCGATCCGGATCTCGGCGGACGTGCGCGGCTGGAGGTCGTCTCCAGCCTCGGTGGCTTGGAGCACCGCATCGATGAGCTGGAGCGGCGCGTCGCGCTGATCGGGCTCGTCGGTCTGCTGGTGGTCGGGTTGGCGGTGTGGTTGATCGCGTCGGTGCTGCTGCGTCCGCTGCGGCGGCTGCGGACGGTGACGGCGTCGATCGCCGACGACGAGGATCTCGATCGCCGTGTGCCCGACGACCGTGGGCCGGCGGAGCTGCGCTCGGTGGCGCGCTCGTTCAACGCGATGCTCGCGCGGCTGGGCCGCAGCGCGGCCGACCGCGAGCGCGCGCTGGCCGCGACGCGGCGCTTTGCCGCCGACGCCGGCCACGAGCTGCGCACGCCGCTGACCAGCGTGCAGGCGACGCTGTCGGCGCTGCGGCGCCATCCGGAGTTGGACGGCGCACGCCGTGAGGCGATGCTCGACGACGCGCTGACCGAGCAGCGGCGGTTAGTGGACTTGATCGATGGCCTGCAGGCGCTGGCCCGCGGCGATGCGGGGCCGCTGGAGCACGAGCCGGTGGATCTCACCGAACTGGTCGACGAGGTCGTCACCGCGGCCGCGGCACGCCATCCGGGGGTTGTCGTCAGGGCCGAGCTTCCGGAGGCGCCCGTGGTCGTCGAGGGCTGGGAGCCGGGCCTGCGGTTGGTGGTGGAGAACCTCGTCACCAACGCGATCCGCCACGGCGGCGCCCAGGTCCGCGTGGCGCTGGAGGCCGCCGGCCCGATGCTGTCGATCGACGACGACGGCGCCGGCGTTCCTGATCATGAACGCGACCGCATCTTCGGGCCCTTCGCCCGCATCGACGGCGCCGAGACACCGGGCTCAGGGCTAGGGCTTGCGCTCGTCGCGCAGCAGGCCGGCCACCACGGCGCGCGCGTGGAGGTCACCACCGCGCCGACCCTCGGCGGCGCACGCTTCACCGTGCGCTTCTAGAACGCGCTCGCTAACCAGCAGTCTCGAGATCGAGGCCCGGCACGTTGCGGAAGATCCCGTCGTTGGAGACAAGTGGGACGCCGAGGCGCATCGCGGTCGCGGCGATCCAGCGGTCGGCGTTGTGCTCGCGCTGGGCGAGAGCGTGACCTCGTGCCTTGCAGGTTGCCCGCAACTGGCGCAGACCATCACGAGGTCCGGTCCGGTGTGGACGACTTCGACGCGTCCGATCAGCGCTTCGAGTTTGAGCAGCCGTGCCTCGCCCCAGCCACGTTGCAGCGCGCCGTAGCGCAACTCGGTTGCGGTCTGAAACGAGATGAAGGCCGGACGCCCGGTGATGACCGGCGCGTACCTTTCGGCCAGACGGGAACCGGGGACGAGGTCGGCGCTGAAGACGTCGGTGTCGATGACGACCGGCCCACGAGGCCGAGTGCTGCTCACGACTTGACGGCGGCCAGGAAGGCGGCGCCCTCGTCCTCACTAATGTCGTCGATGATCATCTCCTCGTGCGGCGGCAGGGGCCGCGCGCGGCGCATCAACTCCTCGACGGGGAGCTCGCGATTCGGCTCGTGGGTGTCAGCAGCATGCGTCGACACGCAAGCCAGTGTACGCCCCCTTGGCCGCCACCCGGGAGGTGGCTGTGCGTTCAGGCTAGAAGGGCGTTGGGGCTGCGAGGCGTGTCGGTGTCGCGCGCCCGCGGAGGGTCTCGGTGTTGCCGAGGCTCCAATGGCGTGCCTCGTCTTCGCCCGCCCGCGACAGCGCCGCCTCTGAAGCAAGCACGCGACCCTCGTGCTGCTTGGCCAACTCGGTCAGTCGCGAGGCCTCATTGACCGGGTCGCCGATCACGGTGTACTCGAAGCGCTGCTGGGCGCCGATGTTGCCGGCGACGGCGGTCCCCGCCGAAACGCCGATGCCGACGTCGCACTGCGGCACCTCGCGCGCGAGCCGCTCGCGCAGCAGCCGCGCCGCCCGCAGCGCGCCACCTGCGGGGTCGTCGTGGGGCAGGGGCGCGCCGAAGACGCAGAGCGCCGCGTCGCCGACGAACTTGTTGACCGAGCCGCCCTCGCCGTCGACGACTTCGACGACAACATGGAAGAAGTCATTCAACAGCTCCACGACCTCGGCCGGCGGCCGCTGGTGGGCGAGCTCGGTCGAGCCGACCAAGTCGATGAACAACACGGCGACCTCGAGCTCCTCGCCCCCGAGCGTGATCCCGCGCTCCAGCGCCTGGCGTGCGACGTCCTCGCCGACCTGGCGGCCGAAGAGGTCGCGCAGCTGCTCGCGCTCGCGCAGCCCGTCGACCATCTGGTTGAAGCCGGCCTGCAGCAGCCCGAGCTCGCTGCCGTCATAGACGTCGACCTCCGCGCCGTCCTCGCCGCGCTGGACCTGGCGCACCGCGCGACGTACCGCGTTCAGCGGGTCGGCAAGCGAGCGTGCGGTCAGCGCCATCGCCGCCAGGCCGATGACCAGCGCGACGCCGCCGAGCGTCACGGCCGTCGTCGCCACACGCTCCGATGAGGCGTCGATCGTCCCGATCAGCTCGCCGATGCCGACGAGGGTCAACCCGAGCACCGGCACACCCGTGCCGAGCGCCCAGGTCAGCAGGATCCGCGTCGTGATGCCGGGCAGCGCCGGGTCTTCCGGGACCTGGTCGGCCAGCGCGCGAGCGGCCACGGGGCGCAGCACGCGCTGGGCCAGCAGATAGGCGACCGCGCAGGTTCCCGCACCGGCCAGCCCCACGGTGATCGCGACGATCAGCGCCAGCTCGTGGCTGTAGCGCACGTTGAGCAGCGTGAAGACGACGGCGCCGAGGCCCCACAGCACGCCGTGGGCGATCAGCTCGCGCGCGGGGGTGAGCAGGACGACGCGCTGCTCCTCGTCGGTCGGCGGCCGGTCGGCGCGCAGCCAGGCCATCACGGGGCGCAGCAGCCACAGGACCCAGAGCACGCCGGCGGGCACCGCGAAGACGAGGTAGCCGGCGAGCCACGCCACGTTGACGCGCCGCACGTGCGCGGAGTTGGCGACATCCGGCAGCGGCAGCGCGAAGACGATCAGCGCGAAGACGATGAGCGCCCCGATGACGTTGGCGCCGATCATCAGGACCGCGTAGGGGAGGGCGAGCCGGCGCTCCAGGTCAGACGGCGTGCCGAGCATCGGTTCCGGAACCTACTTCCTGGCGCACGCGGATCGACCGCCGACCGCTCTTTCGGGGCCGCACAGCGGTTGGGTTAGCGTGATCGCCATGTCCCACGCCCAACGTCCCGCGCTGCTCGGCGCCGCCGTCGCAACGCTGCTCGCACTGGTCCCGGCCGCCGCCGCATCCGCCGCCGAGCCCGCGCCCTTCGGCCATGCCTGCACGCCCCAGAACGGCGTGCGCTTCTGTCCCACCAGCGACCTCGCCTCGCGCCCGACCAGCTTCGACGGCACGCCGCTGGACGTCGACGTCACGCTGCCGGCGACCGGCGACGGACCGTTCCCCACCATCTTGCTCCTGCACGGCCTCGGCGGAGACAAGACGTCGCTGGAGTCGACGGCGGGTGACCAGTCCTACTCCAACTGGTTCTTCGCCCAGCAGGGCTATGCCGTCGTGACGCCGACCGCACGCGGCTTCGGCAACTCCTGCGGCAAGCCCGAATCCCGGACCGCCGGCTGCGAGGCGGGGTGGACGCGCTTGGGCGACATGCGCTACGAGGTCCGCGACATCCAGACGCTCGTCGGCCAGCTCGTCGACGAGGGCGTCGTCAACCCCGGCGCGATCGGCTCGACCGGCATCTCCTACGGCGGTGGGTTCTCCACCATGTTGGCGTTCCTCAAGGATCGTGTCCGCCTGCCGGATGGCGGCTACGCGCCGTGGACGAGCCCGAAGGGCACGCCGATCTCGCTGACGGCCGCCTGGCCGCGCTGGCTGTGGTCCAACGGCGAGGCGATCTTCACCCGCAACGGCCGCGGTCCGTGGTCGCGGACGCCGACCGGCGTCGAGACCCAGGCCTACGCGGGTGGCATCTTCGCCGTGGCGTTCAGCGGCTTCGTCGCCCCGACCGGCGGCGACCTTTCAAGCGACATCACGCTGTGGAAGACGCAGCTCGACAGCGGCAAGTTCGATGGGTCGACGCGTCAGACGCTTGACAACTCCTACAACTACCACGGTGTTGCGAGTGTTCCCGGCACGCCGAGCCCGCTGCTGCTGCAGTCGGGCTGGACCGACGCGCTGTTCCCCGTCAACCAGGCGCTCGGCGCCTACGACCACATCCGCAAGCAGAGCAAGAGCGCGCCGGTCGCGCTGCAGCTCGGCGACCTCGGTCACGCGCCGGCCGCCAACCACGCCAAGGACGTCGCCGCCTATGACGCTCAGGGTCTCGCGTTCTTCAACGCGTGGCTGAAGGGCACGGGGAGCAAACCGGCGCCCGGTTCGGTCACGGCCTACACCATGACCTGCCCAGCGCTGGCGCCCGCCGGTGGCGGCCCGTTCAAGGCCTCGTCCTTCACGGGGTTGGCTGCCTCGACGCTGCGCTTCGGCACGACCAAGGCATTGAAGATCACCTCGAAGGGCGGGAGCGCAAAGCTGGCCGGCGAGCTGTCACCGCTGTCGACGACCGGCTCGCACTGCGCGACCCACACGCCCGACCGTGGCAGCAGGGCGGTGCTGAGCATGACGTCGAAGGGTCAGACGCTGATCGGCCAGACGGTCATCACCGGCAAGGTGGCGGTGAAGGGACGCTATGGCCAGCTCGACGCGCGCGTCTGGGATCTCGATCCGGCGAGCGGCAAACAGCGGCTGATCGATCGCGGCGCTTACCGACTTAAGGACAATGAGAAGGGCAGCTTCCGCTTCACGCTGGACGGCAACGGCTGGAAGTTCCCGAAGGGGCATCGGATCGTTGTCGAGTTGCTGGGGCGCGATGCGCCGACCTATGGGCCGAGCCCTGCGGTGTTTAGCGCGACGTTGACCAAGGTGAAGGCCGCGCTGCCGGTGCGCTGAGGGCGGGCCGGGTCGCGGCACACATGCCGCGACCCGGCTGCTTCGGTGGTTCAGCGCTGTGTGCGTGCGGCCTTGTTGTAAGTGTCGAAGAGGCGGTCCAGCGCTTGGGCGGCGAGGCGGTCGTGGGTGATCTCGGCCAGGGTCTCGGGCGAGATCGGGCCGTTGTGCTCCGGAAGGCGATCGGCGTTGCTCATCGCGAGGTCATAGCGGCGCAGGCCCAGGAGGTTGATGAGGTCCTCGGTCAAGGGGACCTCGAAGGCCTCCTGGGCCGGGTCGACCTTCTCGGGGTCACAGCCGACGGCGTCGATGAGATCGAACACGTCGCGGTAGCGCCGAAACAGGCCGTGTTGGGCGTCGGGACTGAAGTCGAGCAGGTCTTCGAAGTTGTCGTGCTCGAACATCGCGACCTTCTTGGCCTCTGTGCGCAGGACGTCTGCGGTCTCGCGGTCGACGACGACCATCACGGGCGCGTGGGTACGCTGCGGGGTACTCATGGGAGGTGTAACTCCTTTGGGTCATGCCCCCGGGCCGTTTGCCGCGGTCGCGGGGGTCTTTGATTTGGTTGTGAGCGGAGCCTAGCCGGGTGAGCGGACGGATGTACTCGATTGCGCAGAATCGTTGCGATGTTCGAGAGTCGCCGTCCGGCGAGTGACAACATCAACAACTCCCGGGCGCCGACGGCGGGGTGCTCAGCGCCACCGGGGTCGGGGTGCGCCACGCGGTCTGTCGGCACCGAGGGGAGTGAGCGGGATCGGTGGCTCTCGGCGTTGGCTGGTCGTCCGCCTCGGCTTGGGGAGGGTGGGCCTGTTGGGCGCGGTCTGTTCGCGCCTAACGGGCCCACGTCGGGTCCGCGACGTCGAGCAGGAGTCCTGGGCCTATCTAGCGCGCTCTGCTCGCGTTGAACAGGCCCACCTCCGCGCTCGATCCTTCATGCGCGGATCCGGGTCAGATTGAACGTCAGATGGATGTCGGAAACGACCCGGATCGCGCGCGTTGGCGGCGCGAGGGCGTTGAACCGTGGCGGCGATCCGTGATGTCGTCATCCGCGCGGCGCTCGTTCGGTGCCCACACAAATGAGCGCGGACCACAGTGCACAACTTTCACCCAACGCCGCACATCACGCGAGCGTGGTGGCGATCGTCACGGAGCGCCGCCCAACCGATCCCACACCGCACCCCCGACCCACCGCCCCGAACCCCACGAACGCCGAGAACAGAGCGGAGTAGCCTCGCCAACCATGGCCACCATCATCCCCACCTTCCGCTACGACGACGCCCGCGCCGCGATCACCTTCCTCACAACCGCCTTCGGCTTCGAGGAGCACGCCGTCTACGAGCACGAAGGCGCCGTCGCCCACGCCGAGCTGAAGCTCGGCGACGCCTACATCATGCTCGGCGAGCACCGTGACGCCGGCAGCGACCTCGCCTACGGCGGCTCGACGACCTACGTCGTCATCGACGATCCCGACGCCCACCACGCCCGCGCCGTGGCCGCCGGCGCCGAGATCGTGCGCGAGCTCACCGACCAGGACTACGGCTCGCGCGAATACGCCGCCAAGGACCCGGGCGGCAACGTGTGGTCGTTCGGCACCTACCTGCCGTCCTGACAGAGGAGTACGGGTACCCGCACTTGTGAGTCCGAGACCAAGTGCGGTACCTTTCCCAGCGGCCTTCGCGGGCCACTGTATGCGCGACGTTGTCTGACAGCCCTCCGAGCAGCACCGACCGGCATCAAGCCAAGCCAGGTCGGTTGCCTGCCGCTGTCTCATGACCCCGTCTTCGCTTCCCCTAGGAGTACCGCATGCCGTCGACCCTTCTCGACGCCCGCAGCATCACCCGCCATCACGGCGCCCGCACCGTCCTGCAGGACATCGACGTCCGCGTCGACGCGACCACCCGCCTTGCGCTCATTGGCCCCAACGGCTCCGGCAAGTCCACGCTTCTCCGTGCGCTGGCGGGGATCGAGCCGCTCGATGGCGGGAGCGTGCAGCGCTTCGGCACGGTCGGCTACCTGCCGCAGCTGGCCGACCACCGCGGCACCGCGACCGTGCGCGCGACGATCCTCGAGCGCCTCGGCGTCGCAGGCGCGGCGCGCATCCTCGATCGTCTCCAAGAACGGCTGGCCGGCGGTGACCTCGACGCCGTTGCCCCACACGCCGCAGCATTGGAGCGCTGGCTCGCGCTCGGCGGCGCCGACGCCGACGCTCGTGTCGCTCAAGCGGCCGACGAGCTCGGCCTCTCCGCGACGCTGCTCGACCGGCCACTGGCGACGCTCTCCGGCGGCCAGGCGGCGCGCGCCGGGCTCGCGGTCCTGCGCGCGGCGCGCTTTGACGTCATCGCGCTCGACGAGCCGACCAACCACCTTGACGACGACGGCCTGGAGCGCCTGACGCACCTGCTGGCCTCCAGCCCCGGCGGCTTCGTGCTGGCCTCCCACGACTGCGCGCTGCTGGAGTCCTCCGCCGAGACGCTGCTCGAGCTCGACGGCCGCACGGGGGAGGCGACGTACTACGCGGGCGGCTGGGCTGCCTACGAGAGCGAGCGCGATGCTGCACGCGCCCGCGCCCGCGCCCATGCCCGTGCGGTCGCCGAGCGAGCGCACACGCGCTGAGGTCGCGCTCTAGTCCTCCGGCAGATGCCCGACGAACACCGCAATGCCCGCGTGGTGCAGGACGTGCTGGCTGACCGACCCGAACATCGAGCCGATCCGCCCGAGCCCGCGCGCGCCGAGGACGACCGCGTCGTGGTTGCCGGCCTTGGCCTGCGCGACGATCTCGGGCCCCGCATGGCCGCGGCGCTGGACCGACTCGACCGGCTGGTCGTCGGGGACCGCGTCCAGCGCGGCGCGCATCGTGCGCTCAGCGCCGCGGTCGGCGTCGAGCTGCAAGGCAATGGGGTCGACGCCCGCGCCGTAGGCCAGCGCGGCGCTCTCGTTGACGTTCGGGATCACCGTCAGGATCGTCAGACGCGCGTTGTCGCGCTCGCTCAGGGCGATCGCCATCGCCAGTGCGAGGTCGGAGTGGCGCGATCCGTCGACGGCGACGAGGACGCGGTGGAAGGTCGGACGGTCGGGCATGTCCCTCAGTGTGCCGAACGGGCGTCCGCATGCCGTCGCACTAGGCTTGGCGCCGGTGGCGGATCGCGACAGCACGCAGGACGGCGACGGGCGCGACGCGAGCCTGACGAGCGTCTTCGCCGCGCTGGCGGCCAACACGGCGATCGCGATCGCCAAGGGCGTCGCCGCGGCGCTGACCGGTTCGGCCGCGCTCTTTGCCGAGACGCTGCACACGGTCGCCGACGCCGGCAACGAGGTCTTTCTCTACATCGCGATCCGCCGCAGCGAGCGCGCACCCGACCCGAGCCATCCGCTCGGCTACGGCCCCGAGCGCTGGTACTGGGCGCTGCTGGCCGCCGTGGGAATGTTCGTCGTCGGCGGCGCCGTGTCGATCTGGGAGGGCATCAACGCGCTCGTCCACCCACGTGAGCTGGAGGCGTTCTGGGTCGGCGTCGGCGTGCTGGTGATCGCGATCGTCCTGGACGGCATCAGCCGCACGGTCGCGGTCCGCGAGCTGCGCGGCCGGGCGTCGAAGGCCGACATGCCGCTGCGCCAGTACCTGGCCGAGAGCAACGACCCCACCGTCACGACCGTGTACCTGGAGGACACGATCGACGTGATCGGCGCGTCGCTGGCCCTGACCGCGTTGGTGTTGCACAAGGTCACCGGCATCGAGATCTTCGATCCGATCGCCACGCTGATCATCGGCGGTCTGCTGACCTACGTCGCGATCAAGCTCTCCGGCCGCAACCGGGAGCTGCTGACCAACCAGGCCGTTGCGCCCCGCCACATCGACGCGCTGCGCGAGCGCTTGACCGCCCAGCCCGGCATCACCGCCGTCCACACCATCGAGGCCGTCCACCTCGGACCATCCAGCGTCATGGCCGCCGCCGAGGTAGAGGTTCGCGACGGGATGACCGCCACCGACGTCGCTGTCACCCTCGAGGTCGTTCGCGACACCATGTGCGCGACGGTCCCCGCCATCACGCGGCTCTACCTCACGCCCGTCACGCCGGAGCGGTTGACGGACGACTAGCGCGGATGCATCCCACCGTCGAGCGCGATGACCTTGCTCGTGAGGTACTCGTTGCCCAGCATCGCCAAGGCCATGTCGGCGACCTCGGCGGGGCGGCCGAGGCGGCCGATGGGAACGACGCCGGCGAGGTAGCCGGGGTCGTCGGGGAGCATGTCGGTGGACTCGATCAGCGCGGGCGCGATCGCGTTGACGGTGATGCCGGCCTGCGCGACGCGCGAGGCCAGATGGTGGGTCAGGCCGTGCAGCCCGGCCTTGGACGCCGCGTAGTGCGGGCCGACGATCCCGCCGGTGAAGGCGGCGACCGAGGAGACGAAGAGGATCCGGCCGAACCCGCGGTCGAGCATCGACGGCAGCACGCGGCGCGCCAGGAGATACGGCGCGCGCAAGTTGATGGCCATGGTCTCGTCCCAGGCCCCGGCGTCGACTTCGTCAAACCCGGCCTTGTGGGCCAGCCCGTGGTTGGCGACCAGGACGTCGACGGGCCCGAGCTCCTGCTCGACGGCGTCGATGAGCAACTCGGCGGCGCGCGGGACGAGCAAGTCGGCCGGGATCGCGACCGCACGGCCGCCGCCATCGACGATCTCGGCGACGATCCGGTCGGCGATCTCGTTGCGGTCGCGGTAGTGCACCGCCACCGCCATGCCTTCCGCGGCCAGCCGCCGGCAGAGGACCGTGCCGATCCCGCCGCTGCCGCCCGTCACCACTGCCACTCGACCCTTGAGCATCTCGTGCCAAACCTAGCGCGAGGCCCCACGCGTCTGAGAAGCTCAACGCATGTCCCGGTCCTTTGCGGCGTGCGCCGCGCTGCTCTCGTTGCTCGTCCTCGCCGCGCCAGCCTCCGCCGAGCAAGGCCTCTGGGACGGCACCAAGGGCGTGCAGCACCTGCACTTCAAGACCGCGCCGATCCTCGTCAAGCCGGGGCAGAACAGCATCAACAACGTCCTGGTGGCGCCCGGGCAGAAGCCCAAGGTCGACGGCTACATCGTGCGTGCGCGGCCGGACCTCACCTACCTCGACGGCACGGTGCCGCCGGTCGACGTCATCCACCTGCACCACGGCGTGTGGCTCAACGCGTCGGGCACCTCGCCGGCCTCGCCATTCGGCGCCATCCAGCCGATCTTCTTCGGCGGCGAGGAGAAGACGGTCTTCCGCATTCCCAAGGGCTACGGCTACGCCTACAAGAAGAGCGACACGTGGATCTTGAACGAGATGATCCACAACAACACGCCCAACGCCACCAAGGTCCGGCTGGTGTGGGACCTCGACTTCATCCCCAAGAGCTCGCCGCTGGCCAAGACGGTCAAGCCCGTCATCCCGTTCTGGATGGACGTGCGCCGCGGCTGGGGCTACCCGGTCTTCGACGTCGCCCAGCGCAGCGGCGGCAGCGACGGCCAGTTCACGTTCCCCGATGACGAGACCACCGACCCGTACGCGGGCGGGCCGAAGCAGAACGAGTTCACGATGCCCTACGGCGGCACGGTCGTCGCGGCCGTCGGCCATCTCCATCCGGGAGGGCTGCGCGACGACATCGACGTCACCCGCGAGGGTGCCGGAACCAAGCGCGTCTTCACCTCTCAGGCCCACTACTACGACCCCGCCGGCCCGGTCTCCTGGGACGTCTCGCTGACCGCCTCCAAGCCGAAGTGGCGCGTGGCGCTCAAGGCCGGCGACATGATCGGCATCCACGCCACCTACGACTCCCGGCAGTCGTCGTGGTACGAGAACATGGGCATCGTCCTGCTCTTCGTCGCGCCTAACGAGGCCAAGGGCCCGGACCCGTTCGTCACCAAGGTCGACCCGACCGGCGAGCTGACGCACGGCCATCTGGCCGAGAACGACCACCACGGCGGCAAGCTGGCCGTCTACCCCGACCCGCGCAAGGCGTCCGACGGCGCGGCGACCACCGAGGTCAAGATCAAGGACTTCCAGTTCCAGCCCGGCGACCTCGGCCAGATGTACACCAAGGCGCGCGTCCCGGTCGTCGCGCAGGGGACGAGCCTGGCGTTCGTCAACCAGGACGACCCCGGCATCGAGTGGCACTCGATCACCACCTGCCGTGCGCCCTGCAACCGCCAGACCGGGATCAGCTACCCGCTGGCCAACGGGGCGGCAGGCACCCAGTTCGACTCGGGCCAGCTCGGCTTCGGGCCGCTCGGCGCCTCGCCCGCCGCGCAGCGCGTGACGTGGCAGACGCCAGCGAACCTCCCGCAGGGCACCTACACCTATTTCTGCCGCATCCACCCGTTCATGCGCGGGGCCTTCCGGGTGGAGTGAGGGCTAGGCGGCCACGGGCTCCGGCGCGCGGACCGGCGTCAGCTCGTACGCCGCCGCGTCGAACTCGCGCGTCTCCTTCCAGAAGCGGAAGGTGAAGTCCGGCCAGATGGTGGTGTTCTTGCCCTCGGCGTCGATGTACCAGGAGGCGCAGCCGCCGGTGTTCCACACCGTCTTGCCCATCTTGGACTGCAAGCGGTTGTTGTAGGTGATGACGGCGTCGGGACGGACCTCGACGCGGCCGGCGCCGCTGGCGCGCATCTGCTCCAGCGCACCCAACACGTAGGTGATCTGCGCCTCGATCATGAAGACGATCGAGTTGTGGCCCAGGCCGACGTTCGGACCGACGAGCAGGAACAGGTTCGGGAAGCCGGCCATCGCCGTGCCGCGATAGGCCTGCGGCGAGCGGTGCCAAACCTCGGAGAGCCGCTTGCCTTCCTTGCCCGTGACGATGTTGGCCAGCGGGATGTCGGTGACGAAGAAGCCCGTGGCGAAGATGATGGTGTCGACCTCGTGCAGCGTGCCGTCCGCGGTCACGTAGCCGTTGGGTCGGATCTCGGTGATCGCGTCGGTGACGAGCTCCACGTTCTCGCGGCCCAGCGCCGGGTACCACTTGTTCGACGGCAGGATGCGCTTGCAGCCGATCGTGTAGTTGGGCGTGACCTTCGCGCGCAGCTCGGGATCGGGCACCTGGTCGGCGATGTGCTTGCGGGCGAGCTTCTCCACCGCCTTGAGGATCTGCGGGCGGTAGACGAGGCCGGGAACGAGCAGCTCGCGGCTGAAGTAGACGCCGGCGCGGACGAGGCGCTGCAGCGGCGGGACGGCCTTGTAGAGCGCGCGCTCGATCCGCGTGATCGGCCGGTCGCGGTGGGGGACGACCCACGGGGGCGTGCGCTGGATGACGTCGAGGCGCGCGGCCTGCTGGGCGATCTCCGGCACGGCCTGGATCGCTGAAGCGCCGGTGCCGACGACCGCGACGCGCTTGCCGCGCAGATCGTGATCGTGGTTCCACCGCGCGGTGTGGAAGATCGTGCCCGCAAAGTCCTCGATGCCCGGAAGGTCGGGGATCGACGGCTCGCTCAGCGGACCGGGGGCGGCGACCATGACGTCGGCGGTGTAGCTGCCGGTGCTCGTCTCGATGCGCCAGAGGCTCGCCTCCTCGTCCCAGCTCGCATCGGTGACCTCCGTGTTGAAGCGGATGCGGTCATAGATGCCGAACTTCTCGGCGGTCGCGCGCAGGTAGTCGCGCAGCTCTGGCTGCTTGGGGTAGGTGCGCGTCCAGTTGGGGTTGGGCGCGAAGGAGAAGGAGTAGAGGTGCGACGGGATGTCGCACTGGCAACCGGGGTAGGTGTTGGCCCACCAGGTGCCGCCGACGTCGGCCGCGCGCTCGAAGATGAGGAAGTCGTGCTCGCCGCGCTGCACGAGCCGGATCGCGGTGCCGAGGCCGCCGAAGCCGGCGCCGAGGATGCCGACGCGCACGTGGCGTGGGGCGGTGCCGTTGGGCTGGGGGGAAGAGGGGGTCATCGTCGCTCCGGGGCGTCTCGAAGGAACATGTCTGTCTCGATGGTACACTATTGTCTCTATGAGTGGCCCGAGAGAGATTCACGCGCTGCGCGTCCTGCCTCGTGGCCGCTATGCGGCACCGCGCGCGGTCGTCGTCGAGTCCCAGCGCGAGCGGCTGCTCGTCGCGATGGCCGACGCGATCGCGGCCAAGGGCTACGCCAACGTGGCGGTCGCTGACGTCATCGAGCGCGCGGGTGTCTCGCGGCGCTCGTTCTACGAGCACTTCGCTAACAAGGAGGAGTGCTTCCTGGCCGCCTACGACGCAGGCGTCGAGGCGCTGTTGGGCGCTATCGCCGAGGCCGAAGCGGGCGCCGGCGGCCTGCTGGAGGGCGCACGCGCCGGCACCGAGGTCTACCTGCAGTTGCTCTCCGACAACCCGGCCTTCGCGCGCACCTTCCTGATCGAGGTGCTCGGCGCCGGGCCCGCCGCGCTGGCCCGCCGCGATGCCGTGCACGAGCGCTTCGCCGCGCGGCTCGCCGAGGCGCACGCGGCGTTTGCCGCGGCGGTCGGCCCGCCGGCCGGTGTGCCCGCGCCCGCGCCCTATATCTTCCGCGCCGCCGTCGGCGCGATCCACGAGCTGGTGATCGACCGCTTGCTCAAGGAGGGCGCCGAGGCGCTGCCCGACCTACTGGACCCGATCCTCGAGGTCGAGCTCCGGCTGCTGGGGGCGCCCGCGTCCACGACGAGGAGAGAGACCGCATGACCTTGCCCACCAACACCGCCGACCGCACGCCGGTCCCACGCGATCCGACCGACGACTACACACGCGACGCCGCGCGCCTGCGCCAGGAGTTCCTGACGCAGCGCTCGGGTACCTCCCTGGACCACGTCGGCCACTACTCGCTGGATCCCGCGACGCTGCCGGGCAACATCGAGCACTTCTTCGGCGTCGCGCAGGTGCCAATCGGCGTCGCCGGCCCGCTCCTGGTCAATGGCGAGCACGCCCAGGGGCAGTTCTACGTGCCGCTGGCCACGGCCGAGGGCACGCTCGTCGCCTCCTACAACCGCGGCATGAAGCTCCTGCACGAGGCGGGTGGCGTCACGACGACGATCATCGAGGACCACATGCAGCGCGCGCCCTCGTTCATCTTCCCGAGCGCGCGCGAGGCGCGGGCGTTCGGCGCGTGGCTGATCGAGCGCTTCGACGACATCAAGGCGGTCGCCGAGACGACGACGCGCTCGGGCAAGTTGAAGGACATCGAGCAGTACTCCGCCTCGCGGATCCTCTACACGCGCTTCAACTACACGACCGGCGACGCAGCCGGCCAGAACCTCACCGGCAAGGCGACGCAGGCCGCTTGTAACTGGATCAAGGCCGAGTACCCGGGCATCGAGCAGTACTTCCTGGAGTCAAACTTCGCCACCGACAAGAAGACCTCGCAGGTCAACATGCTGCACACGCGGGGCAAGCGCGTGGTGGCCGAGGCGACGATCCCCGACGCGCTGCTGCGCTCGGTGATGAAGTCCAGCAGCGAGCTGATGTTCCGCGCCCGTCAGGTCTCCAACCTCGGCGGCTTCATGTCGGGCGTCAACAACAACGGCGCGCACTCGGCCAACGGCATCACGGCGATCTTCATCGCCACCGGCCAGGACGTCGCCAACGTCGCCGAGTCCAGCGCGGCCTTCGTCCACGCTGAGCTGCGCCCCAACGGTGACTATTACTACTCGATCACGATCCCGTCGCTGATCGTCGCGACCTACGGCGGCGGGACGGGCCTGGCGACCCAGCGCGAGTGCCTCGAGCTGATGGATTGCTACGGCGACGGCAAGGTTCGCAAGCTCGCCGAGATCATCGCCGCGACCGTGCTCTGCGGTGAGCTGTCACTCGGCTCGGCGATCGTCGCCGAGGAGTGGGTCAAGGCCCACGACGCCTACGGGCGCAACCGACCGTAAGCACGGGACTTCAGCACGACGAGCGGAATCGTCCGCTCGGTGCGGGCCTGGTAATCGCCGTAGGCGGGGTAGAGCTCCAGCAGCGCGGGCCAGAGGCGCTCGCGCTCCTGCTCGGTGGCGACGTGGGCAGTGACCGGCCGGCGCTCGCGGCCGACCTCGACGACGGTCTCGGGCTTGGCGCGCAAGTTGTGGTACCAGGCCGGGTTCTTCGGCGCGCCGCCGTAGGAGGCGACGACGACCATGTCCTCGCCGTCGGGCAGGTAGAGCAGCGGAGCAACGCGCTCCTGGCCGCTCTTGCGCCCGACGTGATGCAGGAGCAGCACCGGCGCGCGGTCCATCGAGCCGGCGATCCGGCCGCCGCTGAGGCGGTAGACCCAGGTGTTGAGGCTCGTGATGACGCCCCACGCCTTGAACGCGAGGCTGCCCGGCGCCGGCGGCTTGCTGGCCGTGCTGAGCTTGCCGTAGATGCCCTTCGAAGGTGCCATGTGTTCAGACATCATCCCTTCAGCGGCAGGCGGACGCGTCGATCACCTGGGACATGCGTCATATCTGCAACCGCTGCCTGCGCCTGTGGCATCCCCGGCGCGACGAGCAGCGCTCGGCCTGCCCGCACTGCGGCGGGGCCCTGCGCCCGCACTAGTTCCGCGCCGCCGCGAAGGCGGCCTGCGCCCGCTGCAGCGCTGCGGGCGTCGCCGGCGCCAGCGGCAGCCGCACGTCAGGCGTCGGGATGCGGCCTTCGGCGTGCAGTAACGCCTTGATCACCGATGGGCTCGGCTCGGCGAAGAGCGCGGCGACTAGCGGCAGCAGCGCCTCGGCGTGTGGCCGGCCGGTCGCGACGTCGCCGGCGGCGCCCGCGTCGAGCATCGCCACCACGCGCTCAGTGCAGAGATGCGACGAGGCGGCGATCGCGCCCGCGCCGCCCATCACCATGGTGGGGAAGAGGAAGGCATCGTCGCCGCCGAGCACCGCGAAGCCCTCGGGCTTGTCGGCCAGCAGCGCGAGCGTGTCGGCATCCAGCGACCCGACAGCCTGCTTGAGGCCCGCGACGTTGTCGGTCGCGGCCAACTCCAAGAGCGCCGTCGCACCCAAGCCGCGTCCCGTGCGGTAGGGGATGTTGTAGGTGATCAGCGGGACCGGTGAGCGCGCGGCGACCGCCTGGAAGTGGGCGAGGATCCCGGCCTCGCTGGGGCGGACGTAATAGGGGACGACGGCCAGCGAGGCGACGACGCCCGGCACGTTCGCAAGCGCCTCGTGGCGCTCGATCGTCGTGCGCGTGTCGTTGGTGCCGGCGCCGACGACGAGCTCGGCGCCGCGATCGGCGCAGACCCGCGCGCAGGCCGCCACCACCGCGTCGCGCTCGGCGCCGTCCAGGGCGCTCGGCTCTCCCGTGGTCGAGAGCGCGACGAGACCGGCCGCGCCGGCGTCCAGTAGCTCGCCGGCGAGGCGCTCGAGGGCGTCGATGTCAACCCCGCCATCGGCGGCAAACGGCGTGATCACCGGCGCCAGCAGGCCGGCCGGGCGGTAGGCGGAGGACATCCGCCCATCCTATGGCGACCGCCCGCTCAGCCCCGGTCGCGCTGGAGGCGCAGGGCCAGCGTGCGCACGCCACGCGAGACGCGTGCGCGCACCGCCTGTTCGTTGATGCCCAGGCGCGCGGCCATCTCCTCGTAGCTGCGCTCTTCGAGGATGCGCAGACGAAGCGCCTCCTGCTGTTCGTGCGACAGGTCGCTCAAATGGGACGCGACGCGGTGGCGGAGCTCCGCGGTCCCGGCGACCTCCTCGATGCGCTCGAGCTCCAGATCAGCCGGCTGTGGACATTGGATGCCGAGACGCTCGAGGGCCCGGGCCTCCGCGCGGTCGCGCCGAACGAAGTGGCTGACCTGGTGGCGGGCGATGCCGTACAGCCAGCCGACGGCCTCCTCGTGCGTCCGCCCGCGAAACTGACGGCGGTTCCTATAGGCCTCGGCGAACGTCTCGGCGGTGAGATCCGCGGCGACGCCGGCGTCCATCGTCTTGCGCGCGATGTATACCGCCATGCTCGGCGCATGGGAGCGGTAGAGCGCCTCCAGCGAGTCGCTGGTGATGGCGAAGCGTGGTGATTTGAGTCGGCGGCGACGCATAGGCGGCGCGGCGACATTAAAGAGACGACAGTGGCTCTAATGCGCCGGCGACCGAGGAGTCTCGCACGGAAACCCGCCGCGCATCGCTGGCGCCCGACGAGCGCAGACGCTGACGGATCTGGCTGCTTAGGAGCGGCTGGTCTGCGTGACGGCCGGCGCCGGCCCGGAGCCGCGGCGCTCGTCCTCGAGCAGCGAGGCCGCCGTCTCCCGACCCACATACGGCAGGAGGACGGAGAAGAGGAGGTCGGGCAGCAGCGCGGGCAGTTGGCTGCCATGGCCCTGCAGCACGCGGGCGTAGACGACCTCGTAAATGCCGCCGACGAGCGTCTCGGCGGTCAAGCTGGGCGGGAGCTTGGACTTCGGCAGCTCCGCGGCGGCAGCCTGCTCGATCAGCTCGGCGAAGGCCTTCATCGTGCGGTTGCGCCGCTCGATCGCGTTGCTGCCGGCCGCCATGACCTCGACGATGCACATGTCGGCGAACGCGGGCTCGTCGGCGACGAACTGCAGGAAGGCGGCGAGGCTGTCGCGCATCTTGGCCGCCAGGCCGTCGGCGGCCTCATAGGCGGAGACGACCACCGTCAGCAGTTGGGTGGTGACCTCGTCATAAGCGGCGAGGTAGACGTCTTGCTTGCCACGGAAGTTGTCGTAGAACGTCCGTCGAGAGACGCCGGAGGTGACCACGATGTCCTCGACGCTCATCGCGACGTAGC
The DNA here is from genome assembly GCF_035996765.1 of Baekduia sp. Taxonomy (NCBI): domain Bacteria; kingdom Bacillati; phylum Actinomycetota; class Thermoleophilia; order Solirubrobacterales; family Baekduiaceae; genus Baekduia; species Baekduia sp. The sequence continues at coordinate 37,863 of NZ_DASYJG010000098.1, read as the reverse complement.
CCGACGCGCTGCAGACCTCGGCGACGGCGGCGAGGATCCGCTCGCGCTGGTTGGAGACCACGAACTGCCGCGACAGGCCGTGGCGGCCGGCGGGCAGTTGATGGGACTCGCGGTGACGCTTCTTCGGAGTCTGCTCAGGCACGACTAGTGGAAACATACATGTCTCGCCGGACGCTTTGGGCGTCAGGGCGCGGGGATCGCGCGTTCGGCCGCGGTGCGCATGGTGCGCTCGTACTCGGCCTCGGCGACTTCTGCTCCCACGAACGGCAGCAGCGCGCTGTGCAGCAGCGACGGCAGCAGGCTCGGGAGCTCTTCGGTCCGCTGCGACGTGACGCGCGAGTAGATGACCTCGTAGATCCCGCCCACGATGGCCTCCACGGCGACCGGCGGCGCGGTCGAGGTGGCCAGCGCGTCGCCCTTGGGTGGCTGCAGCAGCGCCTGGAACTCCTCCATCGCCGCCGTCCTGCGCGCGAGCGCGCGCGGTCCTGCAGCCAGCGCCTCGACCACGCACACCTGGGCCAGCACCGGCTCGGACGCGAGCAGGTTGAGGAAGGCGGCGAGGCCGCGGCGCACGCGGGAGGTCCAGCTCTCGCCGGAGGCGAAGGCGCTCGTCACGCCGCTGAGCAGCTGCTCGAGCACGAGCTCGTAGGCCGCCAGGAACGCCTCTTCCTTGTTGGCGAAGTGGTCGTAGAACGTGCGCCGAGAGACGCCCGCGATGGCGATGACGTCCTCGATCCGCATGGCGGCGTAGCCCGACTGGCTGGCGGCTTGGAGCACCGCATCGAGGATCCGCTCGCGCTGGTTGGAGACCACGAATGCCCGCGGGAGTCCGTGCCGACCAGCCGGAAGTTGGTGTGGTGCACGGTTGTGCGACGGACGGGGCTCCACGCCTCAAAACATACTGCTGTTTCTCACCGTCCGCCAGTGCCTCGACGCCCCGATGCGCCCGGACCGGCGTGCGTCAGGCGGCGGACCAACCAATAAGGCTGCGTCACACCGTTCGGCGTGGCGGCTCTTAGAGGGGAGTGTGGTCGATCCGGCGGTCTCAAAGCCGCCGGCAAGCGAACTTGGGGGACGGATGAGGATGCTGAGCGAGGTCCCGACCGGCGCGCGGGCGTGCCCGCCTGACTGCGCGACGTGTGGGCGGCTGCGCGGGGCCGCGGCGGCAGCCGTCCTGATGACCGGGGGAGTGGAGGTCACGATGGCCGATCTGGCTGCGGCCGCCGGGGTGCCGGCGTCGGCGATCGCGCGGCATTGCCCTGAAGGCGCTGCGCGGATCGTGGCCGATGCCTACCGCCGCGCGTCGGGCGAGCTGTTCGCGGAGTACGCGGCATCGTTTCGCCTCGCCGAGTCCTGGCCGGAGCAGCTCGGGGTGGCGCTGGAGCGGATGCTCCGGCGCCTGTCGCAGGAGCCGGACGTCGCCCACCTGTGCTTTGTCACGTCGGTCAGCAGCGGTGAGGAGCTGCGCGAGATCCGTCAGGTCTTCCGCGCCCGCTACGTCGAACTGCTGGCCACCGAGCAGGCGCGCCACGCCAACGACGAGGAGGAGCTCCTACCAGAGCTCGCGCTCGAGTTGATGGTCGGCGCGGTGTTTCGCATGATCGGCGAGCTGGTGGCCGACGGTCGCGCACCTGAGCTTCCGACACTGGCGCGGGATGTGGCGAGCACGGCGCGGGTGTTCGAGCCGAGGGTCGCGCTGACGGCGTGAACGTTGCGCGCCACTGAGCGGCTGTTGCGCTCAGGTTGTCGGCGTTGCCGGCCGCTCGGCCGCGAGAAGGGCGCAGATGGCCGGTGCGAGCCGCGGCAGCGATGCGTGCCGACCGTCGATCAGCCGGCGCTGAACGATGCGGTGGACGGCGCCGAGCACGGCGTGCGCCACGTCGTCGGAGCGCAGCGTCCCGGGCGCGGGTCGCTCCAGCGGGTCCTCGTAGCGGACGACCTCGGCCGCCAAGCGCCCCATCGTCGCCTCGTGGCGCGCGAGGCCCGCGGGCCCGGCAGCGAGGATGTCGATGCAGAGCACGCGCGCATGTGCGGGCCACGCAGCGAAGTAGCGCAACAGGGCGGTCAGCGCAGGCTCCATGGCGGGTCCGGCCTCGGTGACGATCTCCATGGTGTCGTCGCAGACGGCGTCGTAGGTGGCCAGCAGGCACTGCTCGCGGTTGGCGAAGTGCTCGTAGAAGGTGCGGCGTGAGGCGCGGGCGGCGACGATCACGTCGTCGACGGTGACGTCGAGAAAGCCGTTGACCGCCGCGGCCTGGGCCATCGCGGCAAGCAGCCGGCTGCGAGCGCAGGCCGGCCAGGAGCTGGGCACCGCGGCAGCGCCGTCGCGCAGGACGACGGGCCGGGTAAGTTCGGAGAGCGCGGTGGGCGGCACGGGCGACGACCTTCCCTGATCGATGAAGCGTCGCACAGCTCCGGGGGCTCAGACCCGATGAGCCCCCGGAGTTGCACGTGGTCCGGCCCGTGGCCGGGGTGACTACTTACAGGCGACGCTACCGGTGTAGTTGATCGAGCCACCGGTGCTGAGGTCGAACGTGCTCTCGTACGGCCACTTCTTGCTGGCCGGGCAGCTCGTGGTGGCGAGCCAGTCCTTGGCATAGGACTTGCCGCCGAGCGTCACGTTCAACGAGTCGAGCGTGATCGGGATGCCCGCGACGATCTGCAAGGAGGTCGGCACCTTGAAGGTGACCTTGTAAGCCCACTGGCCCGTCGACTTGACGATGGTCGCCGGGACGATCGCCTGCACGCGCGCGGGGTTCTGCAGCACGGTCCAGAACCAGATGTTCTTGCCGCCGCCGTTGATGACGGTGATCGACGGGTGCGTGATGACGGTGTCGGCGTGCGCGTCACCGGTGCCCCTGCCCATGATCGAGTGGGGTGGGCACTTGCTGGGGCCGCCGTGGCTCAACGTCGCCGCCGAGCACTTGGGGTACTTGCTGCCGTTATAGAGGCCGCCCTTGGGGACGAGCACCGTGCCGCCCGTGATGATGGGGTGCTCGACGTCACCCGGGGTGGTGTAGGTGGCCTTGTAGATCAGCTTGACGCCTTGAGGCTTCTTCTTGGTCCCCGCCTTGTTGGGAGACACCGTCGTGGTGGACGTCACGGTCGTCGGCGGGCTCTGGGCAACCGCGACCGCGACCACGACCAGGACCAGCAGGCCCACGGCCGGGATCAGGAACTTGCGCATCAATGCTCTCCTCGTTGGTTCTGCGACGTCGGGGACCGTAACCGCTCCCGGCGTCGGCTGCAAACAGAAATGTCTGCAATGGGAACTCGATCGAGATGCCGAAGTTGCGGCGGCTTTAGGTGCGCTTTCGGTTCCACGTTGCCGCAAAAAACGAGCCCGTGTACATTGCCGCCATCTCCTCCGCGGTACGCCATCCGTCCTGGGCGCCGCGCCGGCTCGCCCTCGCTGCCCTGCTGCTCGTCGCAGCGGTGCTGGCGTGGGTCCTGCTGCGCAGCCATCCCCACGAGTACCGGCTCGTCTTTCCGAGCGCCGGTCAGCTCGTCAAGGGCGATGTCGTGCGCATCGGCGGGACAGCGGCCGGCACCGTCAAGTCGGTAGGTCTCTCCGATGACGACCAGGCACAGGTCGACATCGCCATCAAGGACAATTACGGCCGCCTGCACGAGGGGACGACGGCCACGATCCGCGCCGAGGGACTGACCGGTGTGGCCTCGCGGTACATCGATGTGAGCCCGGCGTCCGAGACGCGGCCGGTTCTCGACGACGGGGCGTTGATCCGGGGCGACAAGACGACGTCGATCGTCGAGATCGACCAGCTCTTCAACGCGCTGGACCCCAAGACGCGCGAGGGTCTCAAGGGGTTCATCAAGGGCTCGGCCGACTGGTACAACGGCAAGGAGCCGGCGGCCAACCTCTCGGCGCAACGGATTCCCAAGGCGCTGGCCGAACTCGGTCAGGTCGCCGACGAGATCACCAGCGACAGCGCGAGCTTCGAGCAGTTCCTGACCGCGACGAGCGATGCGATGGGCACGATCGCCGACCACCGCGCGCAACTCACCGACCTGGTCTCCAACACGCGTCAGACCGCAGCGGCGCTCGCGTCCAACACCACATCGCTCAGCGACGCGCTGCATGAGGTTCCCACGGCGCTCGACAGCGGCAGCGACGCGTTCGTATCGCTGCGCCCGGCGCTCGGCGACCTGCGCAAGCTGACCGACACGACGGGACCGGCCACGAAGAACCTCGAGCCGTTCCTCAAGCAGCTCACCCCAGTGCTGCAAGAGTCCGATCCGGCCTTCGCCAGCCTGCGCAAGATGTTCGCCCAGCCGGGCAAGGCCAACGACCTGCTCGATGCGCTGCGCGACCTGCCGGCGCTTGGCAAGCTCACCGACCGGACGTTCCCGAGCGGTGAGAAGGCGCTGAAGGACTCGACGCCGATCTTCGGCTTCGCCCGGCCCTACGCGCCGGATCTCGTCGCTTGGATCCGAGGCTTCGACGCCGCGGGCGCCGCCTACGACGCCAACGGGCACTACATCCGCGGCCTGCCGATCTTCAACGCCTTCACCTTCACCGACGACGGCAACGGCGGGCACCTGACGCCGCGGCCGGTGGACGAGCGCGGGACCAGTCCGGCATTGACCAGCGGCAACCTGCGGCGCTGCCCGGGTGCATCGACGCCGGCTCCCGCCGACAAGTCGACGCCGTTCGTCGACGACGGCGATCTCGCCGCGCCGGACTGCGATCCGTCCGAGAGCGTGAGGGCGACCGGATGAGGCTCCGTCGCATGGCCGCGCTGAGCGTCGCCGTCTTCGCGGGATCGGTCGCCACCGGCGCGGCGCTGGGCGCCGGCGGAAACGACGACGGCAACGGCACCTACCGCGTGCGTGCGATCTTCGACAACGCGAGCTTCGTGATCGCCGGAGAGGACGTGAAGGTCTCGGGCGTCAACGTCGGGACCATCGACTCGCTCGACGTCGACGACCACCACCGCGCGGTCGTGGTCCTGAAGATCGACGACCCGGCCTTCAAGCCGTTCCGTACCGACGCGAGCTGCGCCATCCGACTGCAGTCGTTGATCGGCGAGCAGTACGTGCAGTGCGAGCCCACCCAGCCACGCGGCGGCGACCGCGCGCCCGCGCCGGAGCTGCCGACGATCAAGTCCGGTGAGCCGGGGGCAGGGCAGCACCTGCTGCCGGTCGCCCGGACGCAGACCCCGGTCGGTGTCGACCTGCTCAACGACATCATGCGGGTGCCCGAGCAGCAGCGGCTGCCGCTGATCATCAACGAGCTCGGCGCCGGCTTGTCAGGGAACGGCGAAGCCCTGCAGGCGGCCTTGCGGCGGGCGAGCCCGGCGCTGCAGTACACCGATCAGCTGGTGGCGGTCCTCGCGCGTCAGAACGCGACGCTGGGCAAGCTGGTCGACGACTCCAACAAGGTGCTCGGGCCGCTGGCCGACCGCCGCAGGGATCTCACGGGCTTCATCAAGAACGCTGGTGCGGCCGGCGCGGCGACCGCGCGCCAGGGCGACGCGCTGGAGCAGAACCTGGCCAAGTTCCCTGCCTTCCTGCGTGAGCTCGGTCCGGCGGCCGACCGGCTCGGCGCGCTGGCCGACCAGACCGGGCCGGCGATCCAGGCGCTGGATGACCAGGCGCCGGCGTTCAACGAGGCGACCGCCCGGCTGGGCCCGCTGACCCAGCAGGCGCGGCCGGCGCTCAAGACACTCGGCAAGGTCGCCGACCAGGGCCGGACGACGTTCCCGAAGATCGACGCGGTCGTCTCGCAGCTCAACGCACTGGGCATTCCACTCGAGCCGCTGGCCGCCAACCTCGGCAGCTTGTCGACCAGCTTCGACAACACGGGCGGCATCGAGAGCCTGATGCGGTTCATCTACTTCTACACGGGCGCGGTCAACGGCGAGGACGCTTCGGGCCACTACACGCGAGCCGGTATCTCGGTCGGCAGTTGCGCGACGCGGACGCCTGACGTCGACCTCGGGTCGGGGTGCTCGGCGAGCTTCTACACCGCCGACAAGAGCGCTGCCGGGGCGTCCGCGGCCCGTGCCAAGACCTCGTCCACGCTGCTGGGCTACCTCCTGGGCGGCAAGTGAACCGGCGGCGCAACAACTCGATCGCGGCCAACCCGATCTTGATCGGCGGAGTCACGGTGCTCGTGACGATCGTCGCGGTGTTCTTGTCCTACAACGCCAACCACGGGCTGCCGTTCGTCCCGACCTACAAGGTCAACGTGGTGCTGCCCGACGCCGCGGGGCTGATCGCCGGCAACGAGGTCCGCATCGGCGGCGCGCGCGTCGGCGTCGTGCACAAGATCGATGCGATCGCGCGACGCGACGGATCGACGGGCGCGCGGTTGGAGCTGGCGCTGGACGACACCTCCAACCACCTGCCGGTCGACAGCGTGGTCAAGGTCCGCCCGAAGTCGTCGCTGGGTTTGAAGTACGTCGAGATCACCCGCGGCACGGCGTCGAGCACGATCCCGGCCGACGGGACGCTGACCGTCCCGCGCGGCACGACGCGGCCGATCGACATCGACGACTTCTTCAACATGTATGACGAGCCGACGCGCCAGGGCTCGACCGACAACCTCTTCGCCTACGGCACCGCCTTTGCCGGGCGGGGTGGCGACATCAACCAAGCGCTGAGCGATCTCGACCCGCTCGTGCAACACCTCGAGCCGGGCGCGCGCAACCTCGTTGCGGCCAGGACGAAGTTCCAGGATCTCTTCCCGGCCTTCGCGCAGGCGGCGGCTGAGGTCGCGCCGGTGGCTGGTGTCCAGGCAGCGCTCTTCGGCAACCTGAACACCACGTTCCGCGCGTTCGCCGACAACGCGGATGCCTTGGAAGCGTCGATCGCGGGCGGCCCGCACGCGTTGGACGTCGCCACGCGCGAGCTGCCGGCGCAGGCTGGCTTCGAGGCCGACAGCACCGAGCTGTTCCGGCGCTTCAAGAAGCCGTTTGCCTCGCTCGCCGCTGCCTCGGTGCATCTGGCGCCCGCGTTCAAGGCGGGCACGCCGGCATTGAAGATCTCGCCGCAGCTCAACGCGCGCATCGTCGCGACGCTCAACGCGCTGGACACGTTCGTCAGCGACCCGCGGGTGCTACCCGCGCTGCAGCGCCTGACCGAGACGGCCAACCTGCTTAATCCGACCGTGGCGTTCCTGGCGCCGACGCAAACGACCTGCAACTACGTGTCGCTGCTGTTCCGCAACCTGGGCAGCGCGCTGTCAGAGGGCGATGCGGTTGGGACGTTCCTGCGGACCGATCCGGTCGTGGCCGCCCAGCTGCCCAACAGCGAGGCGGGCCCGTCCTCGGCCCCGGCCAACGGGCCGCCGGACGACCCGGACCCGAGGAAAACCCCGATCCGCGACACCTATCTCCACAGCAACCCCTATCCGAACACGGCGGCTCCGGGGCAGATCAAGGAGTGCGAGTCCGGCCTGGACAAGTACATCCCGAAGCAGCAGGTCATCGGCAACATCCCCGGCAACCAGGGCACCGCCGTCGACAAGACCAAGCGGGGGGCCGTCAAGTGAGGCGCAACCACAGCCTCGGCATGCCGCCACTACGCGCGGGTCTGTTCGCGATCCTGCTCGCGGCTCTGGTCGCCTACTTCGGCTTCACGAAGGCCGTGCCGTTCCAGCATCACTTCGAGATCCAGGCCGTTGTCAAGAGCTCCAACCTGCTGCGGCCGCACTCGCCGGTGCGCATCGCCGGCGTCAACGTCGGCGAGGTCGTGCGCAGCGGTCGCTATAAGGACACCAACCTGTCGGTCCTCACGCTGCGGATCAACAGCAACGGCCGCCCGATCCACCGTGACGCGACGCTGAAGGTCCGCCCGCGGCTCTTCCTCGAAGGGAACTTCTACGTCGATCTCAAGCCCGGCACGCCCGGCGCGGGAACGCTTGACGACCGCGGCATGATCCCGATCACCCAGACCGGGACGCCGGTGCAGCTCGACCAGGTGCTCACCGCCCTGCAGTCCGACACGCGCGGCTCGCTGCAGGAAGCCGTCAAGGGGCTCGGCACCACCTTCGACGGCAAGCCGACGGCGGCCGAGGATGTCGAGCAGAACCCGGCGGTCCGCGGGCTCACCGCCGGCCAGGCGCTCAACAAGACGCTGGACACGAGCCCGCGCTCGCTGCGCGACACCGCACAGGTCGCCGGTGCGCTGCTCGGTCCCAAGCCCCACGACCTTGCCAAGACGATCCACGGCCTGGGCCAGGTGATGACCACCCTGGCCGATCACCAGACCGATCTGGCCGACTTCATCGTCGACTTCAACACCACGATGAGCACGACCGCGACGCACGCGGCCGATCTGCGCACGTCGGTCGCCGAGCTGGGGCCGACGGCCCGTCATGCCGCGCAGGGGTTCACCGAGCTGAACGCCGCCCTGCCTGCCACGCGCCAGTTTGCGCGCAACCTGACGGCAAGCCTGCCCGAGCTGCCGGCGACGATCGCCGCCGCCAAGCCCTGGCTCGAGCAGGCCCGCCTGGCGCTGAGCGAGGAGGAGGCCGGCGGCCTGCTGCACCGTCTCCAGCCCGCCACGAAGAACCTGGCCGCCTGGGGCCACGCGACGCGCGAGTGGCTGCCGCGCATCGATGCCTTCAACCGCTGCGCGACCGACGTGCTGATCCCGACGGGCAAGCTGAAGGTCGACGACGGTGCGCTCTCGGCCAACACGGAGAACTACAAGGAGTTCTGGTACTCCTTGGTCGGGATGGCCGGGGAGGGCCAGTTCTTCGACGGCAACGGCGGCTACCTCCGGCTCCAGGCTGCCCACGGCGCGTCGCCGATCGTGACGGGCAAGACCAACTACTCCAACTTCCCCTTCATCGGCAAGCCGACGCTGCCGCCGCTGAGCACCCGCCCTGCCTACGGCAACAAGCTGCCGCCCTTCGTGCGCTCGGTGCCGTGCGCGAGCAATCCCGTCCCAAACGTCAACAACGCCGCGTCGACGGGGCCGCGTGACGGTGCCAGTCCGAACGGCCCGGCGCCCGACGACAAGGCCGTCGACGGCGGAGGCGGCGGCTGATGCGCGGCGTCCGCAAGCAGCTGGGCAACGCGATCTGGCTCGGCCTCATGATCACGTGCGGGCTGCTCGTCGGCGGCTACCTGCTCGCTCACCAGCGCGTGAACTGGCCGACGTGGACCCCTGGCCTGGGCAAGCAGTACTTCTACGTCAACGCCGAGTTCACAAACTCCGCCGGTGTGCTGCCCGGCCAGGGCAACGCGGTGACGATCGCCGGCGTCAAGGTGGGAGAGATCACCGGCGAGGAAGTCAAGAACGGCCGCGCCGTGCTCAAGCTGCGCATCGACCACAAGTACGGCCACGTCCACCCGGACGCGACGCTGCTGCTCCGTCCAAAGACCGCGCTCAAGGACATGGTCGCCGAGCTCGATCCGGGCCGCAGCGGACACCTGCTGCGCAGCGGCGACACGCTGCCGGTCAGCTCGACCAACCCGGATGTCAACTTCGACGAGATCCTGAGCGGGCTCGACGGCGACACGCGCGCGGCGCTCGTCGCGCTGCTGCAGGGCGCCGGGACGGCGCTGGGCGGCAACGGCGGGCGTGAGCTGGCCTCCACGCTCAAGCGCTTCGAGCCGCTCTCGCGCCACGCCGAGGAGGCACAGCGGCTGGTCGCTCAGCGGCGCGTCAAGCTCCGCAAGGTGATGGGCAACTTGTCGCTGCTGGCCCAGGAGCTCGGCGCGCGGGACAAGGATCTCGGCGAGTTCGTCAACTCCAGCGCCGCCGTCTTCCGTCACTTCACCGCGCAGAACGACAAGCTCGGCGAGACGCTCTCGCTGCTGCCGACGGCGCTGAAGAAGAGCGACGTCGCCCTCGGCAAGCTCGACACGCTGAGCACGACGCTCAAGACCGGGCTCAAGGACCTAGCACCCGGCGCCAAGGCGCTGGGACCGTCGCTCCGTGACACGCGCCCGTTCTTCAAGGACACCACGCCGGTGATCCGCGACTCACTGCGGCCCTTTGCGCATGATGCCAAGCCGGTGGCAGCCAAGCTCGTGCCCACCGCCGGGCACCTGGCCAAGGCCACGCCGGACTTGGACACGTTGACCAAGATGTTGAACAACTTGGTTGCCGAGCTGGCCCACGACCCGCCCGGCAATGGCGTTCACGGCAACAGCTACCTGTACTACGTGCCGTGGGCCGGCCACAACACCAACTCGGTGATGGCCTCTCAGGACGGCATCGGCCCGGTCCGGCACACGCTGGTCCTGTTCCCCTGTGGGACGCTCGACCTCCTGGGCAAGACCGCGCTGGACATCAAGGACAACCCGACGTTGGCGACGACGCTCCAGCTCCTCGACACGCCGCCGGTCGGATCTTGTGGGGCGGGTGTCAAGTGATCAAGACCGTCCCCACCTTCGGCCGCATCGCCGTCATGGCGATCTTCGCGCTGTCGAGCTTCGGCGCGTGCCTCTACCTGTGGATGGCCTTCGGCGGCTCGTCGCCGCTGCGTCCCAAGGGCTATGAGCTCCACATCGCCTTCCCGGAAGCCACACAGCTGGCCAACCAGTCCGACGTCCGGATCTCCGGCGTCAGCGTCGGCAAGGTCGTCAAGCTCAAGCCCGACGGCAACCGCACGCTGACCACGATCCGGCTCGATCACCAGTTCGCGCCGATCCCGCAGAACACGAAGGCGATCTTGCGGGTGAAGTCGCTGCTGGGGGAGACCTACGTCGAGCTGACGCCCGGCGATCACAAGGGCCCGCAGGTCCCCGACGGCGGCACGCTCAACCCCGGGCATGTCGCGCCGACCGTCGAGCTCGACGAGATCCTGGCGACCTTCGACGCGCCGACGCGCAAGGCGTTCCAGACGTGGATGCAGTCCCAGGCCGCGGCGGTGCAGGGACGTGGCGCGGACATCAACGCGTTCTTCGGCGAGCTGCCGGGCTTCACGGACAAGTTCGAGCGGCTGTTCGAGACGCTTGACGCCCAGCAAGCGGCAACGAGCAAGGCGATCTCCTCGACGGGCGAGGTCTTCGATGCGATCAGCGAGCGCGAGGGGGAGCTGCGCGGCCTGGTGACGGACTCTCAGCGGCTCTTCTCTGTCACGGCCGCTCGCAACGACGACCTGGCCAAGATCTTCCAGCGGCTGCCGCGCTTCGAGCGCGAGAGCAGCGCGACGCTGCCACAGCTGACCGAGTTCGGCAACCACGCCCAGCCGGTCGTGCGCCAGCTGCAGCCGGCGGCGACCGCGATGGGCCCGGCGTTCGACGCGCTCAACAAGGTGGCGCCGCAGTTCGACGGCTTCTTCAGCCAGCTCAAGCAGGTCGTCGACGCGTCGCAGAAGGGGCTGCCGGTGTTCAACCGCATCCTCGGCAACTTCCCGGAGCTGCTCGACGCGTTCCAACCGTTCCTGCGCAACGTCAACCCGATCATCGATCACGTCTCCCAGAGCAAGCACGAGGTGACGGGCTTCCTGGCCAACACGGTCGGCGCGTCGGAGGCCTTCGACATCGGGGGCGAGTCGAACTCCAGCTTCGGCACGCTGGGGGGCACCGACAGCAGCGTCCGCTACCTGCGGCTCGCTCAGTTCCTGACCCCGGAGTCGCTGGCGTACTACCCGCGGCCGCTCGGAACGTCGCGGTTGAACCCGTACGCGGCTCCGGACTCGCTCGTCGCCGGGCTGAAGTCCGGCGGGTCGATCTTCGGTACCGGTCCGTGTCCGGTCGGCAACGTCGCGATCCCGACGACCTCGGATCCGGAGAGCCTTGCGCCACTGATCCAGCAGTACGCGTTCCGGGCCGACAGCGGTGATGCTGTCGCCGCCCCGCCCTGCAAGGTCCAGGGCGCCTACCCCGGACACAGCACGAGCTTCCCGCAGCTGCGCGCCGAGCCGGCGAGCACCTCACCGCCCGGCTGACCTCGGCAAGACCGCCTGTTCGAACCGCAGCGAGCGCTGGGCTCGTGTCTGGACAGACACGAGCCCATTCCTGCAGCCCGATCCTACTTCTCGCCGTTGACCGCTAGCCAGGTGAGAAGACTAGCGCCATCCCATGCCACGCTTGCTGATGACCTCACTGCTGGCGCGAGGCCTCCGGTCCGCGTTGCCCAGAGACTGTCCGTCGTGGTGGGAAGTCTTCACCTTAATCATCTCTCAGTCACTTACGCCGAGAGCACGGCGCATTTAAGCAGTGAGGTCTCCTGACACGGACCACTATCAGTACAGAAGCGTGGCAAAAGCTCCAATTTCACCCGCGCGATTTAGCTCTGTGCTGTGCTCCGCACGTCATAATCACGACGCGAGCTACACAGTGGTTCGCAGATTGGAGCGCATTCGTGCGTATGTTGAACAAGAGTCTCGGTGGGCTCGCGGTCCTGGTGACGGCGTCGCTCCTGGGTTACGTTGGTATGGCGACAGCCTCGACGCCTACGGCTGCTCAGCGGACGGCGTTCGCCGCACTGCGCGGCGCACCGACGACATCGGTGCCGGCTGCTGTCTCCCACTTCATCGACTCCCAGACGGGGCGCCAGTTCGGTGTGGACGCTCGCAATGTCCACCGCGTCGCGGCGCCTGGCGGGGGATCATGGTCGGTGCTTTCAGGTGACTCCGGGTTGTGCGTCGTATTCGAGACGAAGGAGAACATCTCGGCTTGTGCCGACAACGCCCAAGCGAAGGCCGGGGCACTTCAGGTGCTGTTGATTTCTCCGAAGCAGCCAGCACCCGGCGGTCCCAAAACGTCTGCCACCGATGGTCCCACGACGCAGGTCGGCCTGGTTCCTGACGAGGTCACCACCGCTACCGCCACGTTGCAATCAGGCGACGTGTCAGCTGTCGTTCCCAATCCAAGCGGGCTGTACGCCGTCAAGTCGGGCTACCCGCTGGCATCGCTGGCGCTCCACCGAGTCGGCAAGCCGTCGGTGGTGGTCAAGATGGGGGCATCGCGACCGTTCAAGCGGCAGAAGCCGGTCGCACACGCCGCGCTCAACCACGTTGCGTACTTGTGCACCAGCCCTGGCTTTTTAGGGTGTGTGATCAACGCGGGTGGCCTCTGGATGGCGAACTGGTTGCCGATTGCCCTGATTGACGTGTACAGCGGCGATGGATGGCCGATGTGCGGCAATGCGCTCAACAGCAACGGTACCTGGGCAGGTACGACCTTCTGTAATGGCGGAATTGGCGCGATTGGGCATCCGTACAATCAGAGCACCCGACTGGGCTGGGGCGGCCCAGGTCCGAACGTCGCTCAGATGATCGGAGGGGAATCCGTGGGGTATAACTAGTCGCAGAACATCGGGTGGCAGCGTTGTGCTGCCACCCGATTGCCGGGCGGGTCGTCTCAATCCGCTAGTGCCGAGCGGCCGAGGCCAGCCGCCGCGTTTCCGAGCCCAGGAGTTCGCCCAGGGCAGCCATCACCTCGGCGCACGGTGCGCCGCAGGTCAGACCATGCACGGTGATGGCCCTGTGCGCGCGCTTCAGCCGTCGCAAGTGCTTAGTCTCAAGCGTCGGGCACGTCAACTACTGCGGGCGTACTCGTCCAAAAGCGTGACCAGGCGCGCCCAATCTTCGCCCTTTCCGCGGTAGACGCGGTGGGTCGTGTTGCCGGGGCCGCTCTCCCGCACCTCGATGCGGGCCACCTCCACGTACCCAGCCTGGACGAGCTTTCGTAGCGCGTAGTTCACGGCTGGAAATCCCACGCCCACGCGCTCCGCCAGTTGCGCCGCGGTCATCTCGCCTTCGCTGAGCGCGAGCAGAATCGGCAAGCGCACTGGATGGTGTAACTCGCCTAGGAGGGCTAAGACGCGTTTTGGGACGCCCAAGATCGGGCGACACTAAGCGTGGGGGGCACCTAGACGCACTTCTAGCAGCGCTAATTGATTATAGCTGCCATAATGGATTTGCGCACCTATTCCTGGCGGCGTGTGACGGGCCCGGGCGAGCCCATTGGCGCGCCGATCACCGAGGAGTCCATGAACAACGAGCACCGAACACCGGCGTCCGTTCAAAACGAGGAGGACAAGGCGAGGCGCCGTGCGACGATGCGCCCGCATCCCAGCCGCGACAAGATCGTCGATGCGATGCGGGCGTACGGCAGGCCCCTGAGCCCGACGCAGCTTTCAAAGATCATTGGTCAGCCGCTCGGCGCGACTGCATATCACGTGCGGGCGCTGTTCTCGGCGGGGGTCGTGGATCTAGCTGACAATGGTCGAGTGTGGCGTGCAGCGGAGCGCTTCTATGTGCTGGTCGAAAACAGTGGGCGAGGGGTTCCGCTCTCCGGTCTGGCCGAGCAACTGCTCCTCCTTACCGGCGCGACAACGGTGCCGGCTGCTGACGGTGGTTATCCATCACCTGCCGTCGTAGACGAGCAGGCACTCTTCGAGTTGACCGAGATCATCGACACGATCACGCCGGAGGTCCGGGAGCTCGCCGCGGCCTCTACCCAGCGCGCGGGCGCCGCATAGTCGACTCGCCGTCGCAGGTTCGTGAAAGCTGGACCGGGCCACCGTGACAGTGGCATCCTGAGCGGCGTGTCCCTTCCCGCTGTCTCGATTCCCGTCCTGAGCACCCACGCGGAGGCGGTCGCCGCCGCCCACGCGGTAGCGGAGGCGCTCGCGCAAGACGTGGTCGCGCGGGATCGCGCTGGATCGGAGGTCGTGCCGGCCGAGGTGCTGGCGACGCTCGACGCCAGCGGGCTGCTCGCCATCACGGTGCCGCGTGCGAACGGTGGGCCGGAGCTCGGCATGGCGACGTTGGCCGAGGTGACGCGGATCCTCGCCGCCGTCGACCCGGCGATCGCGCAGGTCCCGCAGGCCCATTACCTGTTCGTCGACGTGCTGGCGGTGTGGGGAAGCGAGCAGCAGTGCGCGCGGCTCTTCGGTGACGTCCTGGCCGGTGCGCGGATCGGCAATGCGCTGGCCGAGCGCGGGGGGCAGCACGCACAGGATCTGAAGGTGCGCATCGCCGGCGGCGTCCTGGACGGCACGAAGTACTACTGCACGGGTGCGCTGACGGCGCGCTGGATCGCGGTCAGCGCGCTCGACGATGACGGCCGTCTGGTGGCGGCGTTCGTGGCGCGCGACGCGCCGGGCGTGACGGTCGACCGCGATTGGGATGTCCTCGGGCAGCGGGCGACGATCAGCGGAACGGCCAAGTTCGACTCCGTCGCGCTCGATCCCGCGCTGGTGCTCGACTACGCGCATGCCTACGAGGTGCCTCAGCAGCTCGGCGCGCGGGCGCAGCTCGTGCATGCGGCGATCGAGGTCGGCATCGCAGGCGGTGCGCTGCGCGACACGCGCGCCTACCTGCGCGAGAAGGCGCGGCCCTCGACCGAGGCGGTGCGCGCGGGTGCGGCGGTCGCGGCCGATGATCCCCACGTTCTTCACCGCTACGGTCGCGCGGCGACGCGCGTGCGGGCGGCCGAGGCGCTGCTGGCCGACGCGGCGGCGGCGCTCGACGCGATCGGTCTTGAGCCGGCCGACGCCGAGGCGGCCGCACGCGGCTCCCTGGCGGTCGCGGGCGCCAAGGCCTTCGCGTCAGAGGTCGCGGTGGAGGTCTCCAGCGAGCTCTTCCAGCTCTGCGGCACCTCCTCGACGGCATCGAAGTACGACCTCGACCGTCACTGGCGCAATGCACGCACCCACAGCGTCCACGATCCGCTGGACTGGAAGTACCACCACATCGCGGCCTACGAGCTGGCCGACGTGCTGCCGCCCAACCACAGCCAGCTTTAGTCCGGTAGCTGCTACCGCTCGACGATCACGTTCGTGGACTTGATCACGGCCGTCGCGGTCATTCCGGGACGCAGATCGAGGTCGTCGACGGCCTCGCGCGACATCAGCGAGACGATCCGAAATGGACCGCACGCCATGTCGACCTGGGCCATCACGCCGTCGCGCTGGACGGCGACGACCACGCCCGAGAGGCGGTTGCGGGCGCTGGTGCGGTCGCGCGACGTACGCTCGCGCAGCAGGCCGGCCAGCGCGTCGGCGGGCAGGTAGCGCTGGCCGCCGTGGCGCTCGAACGTGATGCGGCCGTCGCGCTCCCAGCGACGCAGCGTGTCAACGCTCAGGCCGAGGGCGGCGGCTGCCGCACCGATGCGCACCATGTTCTCCATATGGCCCAAGCTACTTCGCGACGGCGCTGAAAGCGAAGTGATCGTGCGCATCCGGCGTGCGGGAAGGATCCAGACGGTGCGGAGTCTCTGCAGATATGACCCGCCTCCTCACCTCCGTCGCAGCACTTGTCGTGGCCGGCGCGCTGATGGCCGGCTGCGGCGGGGGCTCGTCGTCCTCCTCCAGCGGCGGCGGTGGCTACGGGAGCCAGGCACCCGCCAAGACCACGGCCGCCACGACCCCCGCTGCGGCGCCCGCGGCCTCCTCCGGTGGCAAGCTCGCGATCAAGGCCGACGAGAGCAACGGGCTCTCCTTCGACCCCAAGACGCTGAAGGCCAAGGCCGGCACCGTGACGATCACCATGGACAACCCCAGCGGCGACAGCCAGCCGCACGCGGTCTCGGTCGAAGGCCCCGGCGGCGTCTCCGCGTCGGGCCAGATCGCCCAGCCCGGAAGCACCTCCAAGGTGACGCTGAAGCTCAAGCCCGGCAAGTACACGTTCTTCTGCCCCGTGGATGGCCACCGCGCCGCGGGCATGGAAGGGACGCTCACGGTTCAGTGACCACCGCCTCGACGCACGGCGTCATCGCGGCTACGGTCCGTGGCGTGCCCGACGAGGGTCAGCGCCCGCTGGACCCCCAGCGGCTCGGCGATCACGTCGACCGGCTGTATCGGGCTGCCCTGGCGCTCTGCGGCAACCGCCACGACGCCGAGGATCTCGTCCAGGAGACCTACGCGCGCGTGCTGGCCCGCCCGCGGTTCCTGCGCCACGACGATGACCTCGGCTACCTGCTGCGCGTGCTTCGCAACACCTTCCTCAACCGGCTGCGCACCCAGAGTCGGCGCCCGGCGCCGCTCGAGCTCGACGACGAGCGCGACGGCCTGCCGCGCGCGTCTGACCCGCGCCATCCCGAGGCGGCGCTGGAGGTCAGCGAGCTTTTGGGCGCGATCGCCGGCCTGCCTGACGACCAGCGCGACGCCGTCGTCGCGATCGACATCGTCGGGCTCAGCTACCGCGAGGCCGCCCGTGCGCTGCGCACCAAGGAGGCAACGATCACCACCCGCCTGCATCGCGGTCGCGCGCGCCTGGCCAAGACGCTGTCGGCGACGCTCGGCGAACCTGTCCGCGACACCACCCCACACCGATGACCGCCCACCACACCCCGCCTTCCGAAGATCCGCTGCCCGGCGACGCCGAGAGCGCCGCGATCGGCCGCCACATCCAGCAGCTCGCACGAGAGGTCGAGGCGCCTGCGACGTTGCGGATGCGCTTGGCGGACGCACAGCCGAGCGCCGGCACCCGGCGGCGTTTCGCGCTGCCGGCGCTTGGCGGTCTCGGACTGGCGGCGCTCGCCGCCGTCGTGCTCCTGCTCGTCGGTCTCGGTGGAGGCTCGAGCGCGCCCTCAGTCGACGATGCGGTTGCGCTGGCACTGGCGCCCGCCACGGCGCCGGCGCCGGCAATCGATCCGGTCAACACGCAGGTCGTGCGTGAGCGGATCGGCGGCATCACGTTCCCCAACTACAGCTACGCCTGGCCGAAGTGGAAGACGACGGGCGCCCGGCGCGATCGGCTCTCGGGGCGCGATGCGATGACCGTCGTCTACCGCGGACCGCGCGGCGACGTCGGCTACACGATCGTCGACGGCAAGCCGCTGGACCCGCCTGATGGCGCCCGCCACGTGCGCGCTGGTGGGGTCGACCTCTCGATCGTGCGCCGCGACGGCGCGACGGTCGTCACCTGGGAGCGCGACGGCCACACCTGCGTCCTGGCGGGCCGCGGCGCCGGCGTCGAGCAGCAGCTCGTGCGCTTCGCCGCCTGGGCCTGACGCTCGGCCTCGTTGCAGGAGCAGCGAGGGCGAGCCCGCGCGTCGCGCTAGGCGGTGACCTTCTCGATCGCCGTCAGGACCCGCTGGGCCTCAAACGGCTTGGCGATGAAGTCCTTGGCGCCGGCCTTGACGG
This sequence comes from Baekduia sp., assembly GCF_035996765.1. Lineage (NCBI taxonomy): Bacteria > Bacillati > Actinomycetota > Thermoleophilia > Solirubrobacterales > Baekduiaceae > Baekduia > Baekduia sp. Next base: position 19,842 of record NZ_DASYJG010000098.1, on the reverse strand, counting down.
CCTCCAGCACCTTGGATTCCTGGCCCAGCGCGGAGCACATGACGACGGTGGCGCCGGGATCGATCGCGATCAGCTCGCGCAGGGCGGTCAGGCCGTCCTTCTCGGGCATCGTGATGTCGAGCGTCATCACGTCGGGGCGAAGCTCCTGGTAGCGCTCTACGGCCTCGTTGCCGTCGGCGGCTTCGCCGACGACCTCGTGCCCACCGCTGGTGAGCACGTCGGACACCATGCGGCGCATGAAGGCTGCGTCGTCAACTACGAGAATGCGTGCCATGTCCCCCTCGGTGGTCGGCCGCGTGGGTCGGACCTGAAATCGCGTGGTCAGCTGACCAACCTGGCCCACGCTCGCGCCAGGATCGCGCCGACGGCCTCATCGGCGACCGGATCGAAGTGCTCGTACCAGGCACCGACGGCCTTGAATGGGTGCGGAACGAACGGGCAGACGACGGCCTCGGCGTCGGCCTCCAGCAGAGCGCAGGCCTCCCCCGAGCCGACCGGCGCGACGGCGACGACGCGCGCGGCGCCGCGGTGACGGAGGGCCAGAACGGCGACGCGCATCGTCGCGCCGGTGGCCAGGCCGTCGTCGACGACGACGATCGTGCGATCCGCGAGGGCGGGCGCGGCGCGGGCACCGCGGTACCGCAGCTCACGGCGTCGCAGCTCGCGCTCCTGCTCGTCGATCACCTGCGCGATCCGCCGGTCGTCGAGGCCGGCCGCCAGGACGATCTCCTCGTTGAGCACCCACGCGCCACCCGAGGCGATGGCGCCGAACGCCAGCTCCGGCTGCTCCGGCACCCCGAGCTTGCGCACGAGCAGGACGTCGAGCGGCGCGCTGAGCGCCGCTGCGACCGCGGCGCCGACGGGCACGCCGCCGCGGGGGAGGGCGAGGACGAGCGGCGGCCCGCCGGCCGGATCCAGCTCGGCGGCGACCAGCGGCGCCAGCCGGCGGCCCGCGTCGGCGCGATCGACGTAGCGCTGCTCCATGGACCGACGACTGCCCGTGCGCGGGCGCGCCCAACCGTGTCGGCGCTAGCGTGCGAGGCGATGATCGCCGTCGCTTCCGAGGTCGCAGACGCGCTGGCCGCAGGCGCTGCCGTCGTCGCGTTGGAGTCCACCATCGTCGCTCACGGGCTGCCGCGGCCGCAGAACGCCGAGGTCGCGCGCCAGATCGAGGCGGCGGTCCGCGAGGGCGGCGCGGTGCCGGCGACGATCGCGCTGGTCGACGGCACGGTGCGCGTCGGGCTCGACGAGGCGGCGCTGGAGGCGATCGCCACGCGCGACGACGTCGTCAAGTGCAGCGCACGCGATCTGCCGATCGCCGCGGCGCGCGGGGCGACGGGCGCGACGACCGTGGCGGCGACCGCGCACGTGGCCGCGCAGGTGGGCATCGGGCTGTTCGCGACCGGCGGTCTCGGCGGCGTGCATCGTGAGGCGGCCGCCACGTGGGACGAGTCGGCCGACCTCGTCGCGCTCGCCCGGACGCGCATCTGCGTGGTCTGCGCGGGCGTGAAGTCGATCCTCGACATCCCGGCCACGCTGGAGCGGTTGGAGACGTTGGGGATCGGCGTCGCCGGCTACCGCACCGAGCAGTTCCCCGCCTTCTATCTCACCGACAGCGGGCACACGCTGCCGTGGCGGCTGGACGCGCCAGGAGAGATCGCGGCGGTGCTCGCTGCGCGCGACGAGCTGGGGTTGGAGGGCTCGGCGATGGTGATCGCCAACCCGCTGCCAGAAGACCAACAACTTGATCCCGAGCTGCACGAGCGCGTCCTGCGCGAGGCGCTGGCCGCCGCGGCGGCCGAGGGCGTGAGCGGCCGCGACGTCACGCCGTTCCTGCTCGCGCGCTTCCACGAGGGCACCGGCGGTGAGTCGCTGCGGGCCAACGTCGCGCTCGTGCTTGCCAACGCGCGCCTGGCGGGGGAGATCGCGAGCGCGGTCGTCGCGCGCGGATGACCTCGCCGGCCGCGATCGTCGTCGTGGGCGATGTGATGGTCGATGTGGTCGCGGCGGCGGCCGAGCCGCTCGCGCACGCGTCTGACACCGACGCGCGGGTGCGCTGGACGGGTGGTGGGGCGGCGGCCAACGTCGCGGCGTGGTTGGCGTCCGAGCGTGTGCCGGTTGCGCTGGTCGCACGCGCGGGTGGCGATGTGGCCGGTCGTGGCGCGGTGGCCGAGCTGCGCGACGCCGGAGTTGATGTCCATGTCGCGTTGGATGGCGAGCGCGCCACCGGGACCTGCGTCGTCGTGATCGGTGTCGATGGCGAGCGGACGATGCTGCCCGACCGCGGAGCGAACCTCGCCTTGGCGCCCGACGACCTCCCGGCCCAGCTGTTCGCGCCGGGCGGCCATCTGCACCTGTCGGGCTATGTGCTGCTGCACGACGGCCCGCGCGCCGCGGGGCTCGCCGCGCTGGACCACGCGCGCGAGGCGGGCATGACGATCTCGATCGACCCTGCCTCGGCGGCGCCGCTGGCGGCCCGCGGGATCGAGCGCGTCCTGCGCTGGATCAGCGGCGTCGACCTCCTGCTCCCGAACCTCGACGAGGCGCGCGTGCTGACCGGCGAGGAGGAGCCGGAGGCCGCGGCGCGAGCGCTGGTGATGCGCGCGGGCGTGCGCGAGGTCGTCGTCACGCTCGGCGCGGGCGGAGCGCTGTGGACCGACGGTTACGCCATCGTGCGGGCGGCGGCACCGCAGGTCGAGCGCATCGTCGACACCACCGGCGCGGGCGATGCCTTCGCCGCCGGCTGGCTCGCAGCGCGACGCGCCGGAGCCGACCCGCAGACCGCCCTCGCCGCAGCCTGCGCGTTGGGCTCCCGCGCGGTCACCCGCACCGGCGCCCGCCCCTAACCCGCCAGCCAGCCAGCTAGCGTCGAGGGACGATTGAATCTCGCTCTGCGAGATTCAATCGTCCCTCGATGGCCCTCCGGTGTCGGCGTCGGCGTCGCGATCTGCATCAACGTGCGTGGCCTTCGGCTCGCGGACCTCTTCGAGCACGCCGAGGATCTCGCCGACGCGGCAGACCAGCAGCCGCTCTTCGTCGACCTCGATCCACGCGCCGGCCGAGGCCGGGAAGACGACGTGGTCGCCGGGGGCGACCGGCATACGCACGCCGACGTGCTCCCACCAGTCCAGGCCCTGACCGACGGCGAGCACGATCCCGTGTTGTGGCGGCGGCTCGTTGGAGCCGGCGGGCACGAGCAGTCCGGAGCGACGGAAGCGCTCGGGCTCGAGCTCCTTGATCACGATGCGGTCAAACAGCGGGCGCAGGAGCTGCTTCATTGCAGGCAGCGTACGAGACGTAGCTTGCGGCAGGATGCAGCGCGTGCATCGGACACGGACTGCCGCCGGAAGCATCGCGTTCTTCCTCGCCGGTCCCGGGCTCGAGGCGGGCGTGGGACCGTGGCTGCTCGTGCTGGCCGCCGGCAGCGAGATCGACGGCTGGCCGACCATCCTTCGCATCCTCGGTGCGCTGCTGATGCTCGCGGGGATCGCGACACTGCTGGACGTCTTCGCTCGCTTCGTCCGCGACGGCGGTGGCACGCCGTCGCCCGCCGCACCGACCGCGCACTTGCTCGTCGGCGGCGCCTTCCGGCACGTGCGCCACCCGATGTACGTCGCGACCGCGACGGTGATCGTCGGCGAGGCGCTGGCCTTCGCGCAGCCCGTCCTCCTCGTGGCCGCCGCCGCGTATCTCACCGCGATGGCGACGCTCGCCCATGCCGTCGAGGAGCCGCGGCTTGCTCGCCGCTTCGGCGCTCCTTACGAGATCTACCGGCAGGCCGTTCCCGCCTGGATTCCACGGTTACGGCCATGGAACGCTGATTAACTTCGCATGAGGGGGTCTGACCCCTCTTGCGCGTTTGTCCTGCAATGACCGCGAAAGCAATTGTTGAGTGCAGACGTAGGGTCTGACCCCTCGCTACCTCGCTAGGGCGCCGGCGCGTCGTCGAGCAGCTTGCGGATCCGCTTGGCGCTGACCGGCCCGCGCACGCCGAGCGCCTGGGCGAAGTGGCTGACGCGTAGCTCCTGCAGGAGCCATCCCGCGTCGAGCGCCGCCGCGGGAATCGGCCGTCCGAGCGACACGTAGGCCTTGATCCGCTCGCGCTGCTCGGCCTCGAGTGCGCGCACCGCGTTCATACGGTCGCGATCGACGGCGACCGTGTCGGGCAGCCGCTCCAGCCGGCGGTCGGCGGCCTTGAGGTAGCGCACGATGTCGGGCAGCCGCGCGGCGCCGGTCGCGGTGATGAAGCCGGGGTAGACGAGATGGCCGAGCTGCTCGGCGACGTCCTGGCGGGCGTCGCGCAGCGTCGGCGCGACCATCGACTCCATGCGCCGGTGCAGTTCGGCGCGGGCCTCGAGGATCGCCGCGACGTCGCGCATGATCGCGACCGCGCGGTCGGCCAGTGAGCCGGCGACATGGTCGCGCAGGCGCGCGAAGCTGGGACCGTCCCATGCCGGGCCGCCGGCCTCGTCCATCAGCGCGTCGGCCGCCGCGGCAGTCGCGTCGTCCACGACCGAGGGAAGGCTCCCGTGGGGCGTCGCGGCCAGCAGCAGCTGCGCACGATTGCCGAGCTGTCCCGCGACATGACGCGTGGGGGAGGGCGTCGTCAGCAGGAGCAGGCGGCGCGTGCCGGCGCGCATCGCCGCACCCTGTGCCGCGCGCGACTCCATCATCTTGACGTCGACGTGGTCGCCACGGTCGACCAATGCCGGGAAGGCGCGGCCCGCCTCGCCGGCGGCGCGCAGTGCGATCTCGCGTGGCAGGACGTCGATCGACCACGAGGTCAGCCCGGTGTGCTCGTACGCGGCGGTCGCCGCCGACAGCGCGGCGCGCAGCCGCGGGCGGACCTGCTCGCGCACGGCGGCCAGATCGGTGCCCGAGGCGAGCAGCGCGCCGGCTTCATCCTCGACGGCGAACGTCATCTTAAGATGGGTCGGCAGGGCGTCGGGGTCGAAGGCCGCGGCCGGAACGAGCGCGCCCTTGATGCTGGAGACCTCGCGGGCAAGAACATCCACCAGCGGGCCCGAGCGCGGCTTCATCCGCTCCACGGCCAACGCCGCCGTCTCGGGGACCGGCACCAGCGGACGGCGCAGCTCCTTCGGCAGGCCGCGCAGCAGCGCGGTGACCAACTCCTCGCGGAACGCCGGCACCAGCCAGTCAAAGCCCGTCGCGCGCAGTTGCGGCAGCACGGCGAGCGGGACGTGGACGGTGACGCCGTCGTGCTCGCTGCCGGGCTCGAAGGCATAGGTCAATGGGAGTACGAGCTCGCCCTGGCGCCAGGCGTCGGGACGACCCACGCCGTTCAAGGCATCGCGCGCCTCGGACCGTACGAGCAGCTCCAAGGTGTAGGTCAACAGCGAGGGATCGGTGCGGCGCGCCTCCTTCCACCAGCGGTCGAAGTGGGCGGCGCTGACCACCTCCGCCGGCACGCGCGCGTCAAAGAAGTCATAGAGCGCGTGGTCGTCGACCAGCACGTCGCGGCGCCGCTCGCGCTGCTCCAGCGCGTCGACCTCCTCCAACACCCGCGCGTTGTCGGCAAAGAAGCGATGGCGCGTGTCCCAATCGCGCTCGACCAGCGCGCGGCGCAGGAAGAGGTCGCGCGACAGCTCCGGGTCGATCTTCGCGTAAGAGACCTTGCGGCCACCGACGATCGGCAACCCGTACAACGTGACGCGCTCGGTGGCCACGACCTCGCCGCGGCGCCGCTCCCAGCGCGGCTCGAAGTAGGTGCGCTTGACGAGGTGCTCGGCCAGCGGCTCGATCCAGGCCGGCTCGATCCGCGCCGCGGTACGGCCGAAGAGCCGTGCGGTCTCGACCAGCTCGGCGACCATCACCCAGCTCGGCTGCTTGCGGGCCAGGGTGGAGCCGGGGAAGATCGAGAAGCGTGCGCCGCGTGCGCCCAGGTAGTCCCGCTTCGCGACATCGCGCATGCCGATGTGCGACAACAAGCCCGAGAGCAAGGCAAGGTGGATGTGTTGGACCTCGCCGGGCTCCTGGTTGCGCTTGACGCCAACCTCCTTGGCCGCCTGGCGCAGCTGGCCGACCAGATCCTGCCACTCGCGCACCCGAAGGAAGTGCAGGTACTCGGCCTTCAGCCGTTTGCGGAACTGGCTGCCCGACAGCTCGCGCTGCTGCTCGCGCACGTAGGACCACAAGTTGAGATAGGAGGTGAAGTCCGAGTGCTCGTCCTTGAAGCGCGCGTGCAGCTGGTCAGCCTGGGCCTGGTGGTCAACCGGTCGCTCGCGCGGGTCCTGGATCGACAGCGCCGCCGCGATGACGATGACCTCCTCGACGCAGCGCAGGCGGTCGGCCTCGAGGATCATCCGTGCCATCCGCGGGTCGACCGGCAGCCGCGCGAGCTTGCGTCCTACCGGCGTCAGCCGCTTGCCGGTCGGCTGGGCGGGATCGATCGCGCCGAGCTCGTGCAGGAGGTTGACGCCGTCGCGCACCTGCCGCGCGTCGGGCGGGTCCAGGAACGGGAAGTCGCTGACCGCTCCGAGATCCAGCGCAGCCATCTGCAGGATCACGGACGCGAGGTTGGTCCGCAGGATCTCCGGGTCGGTGAAGCGCGGGCGCTCCAGGAAGTCCTGCTCGTCGTAGAGCCGGATGCAGATGCCGTCCGAGGTCCGTCCCGAGCGGCCCTTGCGCTGATCGGCCGAGGCCTGGGAGATCGGCTCGATCGGCAGCCGCTGCACCTTCAGCCGCGCGCTGTAACGACTCATCCGCGCCAGGCCCGTGTCGACCACGTACTTGATGCCCGGGACCGTCAGCGACGTCTCGGCGACGTTGGTGGCCAGCACCACGCGCCGGCGGTTGTGCGATTGGAAGACCTTCTGCTGGTCGGCGTTGGAGAGCCGCGCGTAGAGCGGCAGGACGTCGATGTCGTCACGCAGCCTGCCCCGCAGGGCGTCGGCGGTGTCGCGGATCTCGCGCTCGCCGCTCAAGAACACCAACACGTCGCCCTCGCGGCTCTCGCGCAGCAGCTCCTCGACGGCGTCGCCGATCGCCTCGGGCTGATCGCGCTCCGGGCCGCCATCGGTCAGCGCGAGCGGCCGGTAACGCACCTCGACCGGGAAGGTGCGGCCGCTCACCTCGACCACCGGCGCGTCACCGAAGTGGGCGGCGAACTGCCCGGGGTCGATCGTCGCCGAGGTGATGATCAGCTTCAGGTCGGGTCGCTTGGGCAGCAGCTGGTGCAGGAAGCCGAGCAGGAAGTCGATGTTCAACGAGCGCTCGTGGGCCTCGTCGATGATGATGGTGTCGTAGCGACGCAGCAGCCGGTCGCGCTGGATCTCGGCCAGCAGCAGGCCGTCGGTGACCAACCGCACCAGCGTGCGTTCGTTCGAGCTGTCGTTGAACCGCACGGCGTAGCCGACGGCTTCGCCGAGGTCGACGTCGAGCTCGTCGGCGATCCGCTGGGCGACCGTGCGCGCTGCCAGCCGCCGTGGCTGCGTGTGCGCGATCGCCCCGCGGATGCCGCGGCCCAGCTCCAAGCAGATCTTCGGCAACTGCGTGGTCTTGCCCGAACCGGTTTCACCAGCGACCACGACGACCTGATAATCGCGGATCGCCGCCAGCAGGTCGTCGCGTCGCGCGCTGACCGGGAGCGCCGGCGGATAGGTGATCTTCGGGACGGCGTCGCGGCGACGCTGTACCCGTTGCTCGGCGATCGCGAAGTCGCGGTCCAGCCGCGCCAGCGCCGCCTCGTCCTCAGGGTGGCGGTGCGCGCGCTCCAGCCGCCGGCCGAGCCGGTGCTCGTCGACCAGCGTCAGCTCCTCCAGGCGCGTTCTGAGCTCGGCGAGCGGCACGCCCGCGAGGATAGGTGTCGCCGGTCTCTGCCGCCTCGCCTGCCGTGTTACGGTCGCGCCATGTCTGAGACCGAGACGTTGCGGACCCGTCGCGAGGCCGTCGTGCGCGAGCACATGGACTCCGAGAACCGTCACGACTTCGACGCGACGCTGCAGACGTTCGACCATCCCCGTTACGAGATCATCGCGACCGGCGACGTCTACGACGGCGCCGAGGCGGTCTCGGAGTACTACCGGACCTCGCGGGCGGCCTTTCCGGATCAGCGCAACGAGAACGTCGTGCTGTACCACGCCGACGACGGCGTCATCGTGGAGTTCGACCTGCTCGGCACGCACGAAGGCGAGCTGCGCGGGATCGCGCCGACCGGCAAGAGCTTTCGCTGCCGGATGGCGGCGTTCTTCCTCTTCGAGCCGGGCACCGACCGGATCGCGATCGAGCGCGTGTACTTCGATCAGGCGACGATCGCGGCGCAGCTGCTGGGCCACGACGACGTGCCCGCCGCGGAGTAACCGCGCGGGGCAGGATCCGCCCTTGCTCGCGCGCGGGTAGCGTCCGGCCGATCGCCACCTCGCCGAAGATCCTCGATGCCCACGCGCTCAACCGCGCGCTGTTAGCTCGTCAATGGCTGCTGGAGCCGCGGCGCGCCACCGCGCTGGAGGCGATCGAGCAGCTGGTCGGGCTGCAGGCTCAGGACGTCAAGGCGCCCTACTTCCAGCTGTGGGCGCGGCTGGTCGACTTCGGACCGCAGGAGCTGTCGATGCTCCTTGAACAGCGGGCCGCGGTGCGGATCGTGCTGATGCGCGGGACGATCCACCTCGTCTCCGCCCGGGACGCGCTGCTGCTGCGCCCGCTCATGCACGACCTGATCGGCCGCGCCACCGAGGGCAACTGGAGCGTCGGTGACGTCGACCGCGCGGCCCTCGCCATCGCCGGCCGCGAGCTCGTCGAGACCGAGCCGCGGACCTTCGCCCAGCTCGGCGCGCTGCTGGCCGAGCGCTTCCCCGACGCCGACCCGCCCGCGCTGGCCCAGCAGATCCGCGCGCTCGTGCCGCTCGTGCAGGTCCCGCCGCGCGGGCTGTGGGGACAGAGCGGCGCCGCGGCGCACACCTCGATCGAGCAGTGGCTGGATGGCGTCGACGTCCCGCAGCCATCGCTCGGCGACCTCATCCGCCGCTACCTCGGCGCCTTCGGCCCGGCCAGCGTGCAGGACATGCAGAAGTGGTCGGGCCTCTCGCGCCTGCGGCCGGCCTTCGAGGATGCCCGCAGCGAGTTGGTGTCCTTCTCCGACGCGGTGACCGGGCGCGAGCTCTTCGATCTGCCCGTCGCCCCGCGCCCGCCGGGCGACACGCCGGTGCCGCCACGCCTGGTCGGCCCCTTCGACAACCTGATCCTCTCGCACGCCGACGCGACGCGCGTGCTGCCGACCAACTACCGGCGCCTCGTGATGACCCAGAACGGCCTGATCGCCGGGATGGTCCTGATCGACGGCTTCGTCGCCGGCAACTGGCGGATCAAGACCACCAAGAAGCAGGCGCTGCTGACCATCACGTCCTTCAGCGGCAAGGCCTACAAGAAGACCGACACTGCGGAGCTGCAAAACGAAGGCGAGCGTCTCCTGCGCTTCGCCGCGCCCGACGCGCCCGCCGCCGACGTCGTCTTCAGCGCCGGTTGAGGACGATCACGCGCGCGCCGGCCGACGGGATCATCGTCACGTTGCGGTGCACCGCGCGCTCGGGCTCGGCGTCGACGTAGGTGATGTCCAGCCGCCGCGCCATCGTCTCCAGCACCACGCGCTGCTCGGCCATCGCCAGCGCCGCGCCGAGGCAGCGCCGGATGCCGCCGCCGAACGGAATCCACGTGTAGGTCCCGGGCTTGTTGTCGTCCCAGCGCTCGGGGCGGAACGCGAACGGATCGGGGTAGACGTCCGCGCGGTGGTGGATCAGCAGGATGCTCATCGTCACCGGCGTGTCGGCGGGAACGGAGAAGTCGCCCAGGCGCCACGGGACCATCACGCGGCGGCCGATGATCGGGATGACCGGGCGCGAGCGCATGCCCTCGGTGATCGTCGCCTCGACGGTGCGCGCCGATAGGGCCTCGTCCTCGCCGCGGACGGCGTCGCGCAGGCGGTCGTGCGCGGCGGGCGTGCGGACCAGCCGCTCCCAGATCCATGCCAGCTGGTTGGCGGTCGTCTCGTGGCCGGCGAGGACGAGCGTCAGCAGCTCGTCGCGCAGCTCGCGGTCGCTGAGCTCCTCGCCATCCTCGGTCCGCGCTTGCAGCAGCAGCGACAGGATGTCGCGGCGTTCCTCCAGGTCGGTGGCCTGTCGGCGCTCGCGGATCACTTGATAGGTCGGACGGTCGAGGATGTCCAGGCCGATCTTGGTGATGCCGACCGGCTCGTCGCGGCCGATGTTCATCAACTCGGCCAGTTGCGCGCTCTTCCACGTCGAGGCCTGCACCAGTCCGCGAACGGCGCGGCGCAGCGCGTGCTCGGGCGTCCCGCGCTGCGGCTTGCCGTCGATGCCGAAGATCCCGGCCATGATCACGTCGAGCGTGATCGCCTGCATCCGCGGCGCAAGCGCGATCGGGCTGTTGAGCGCCCAGGTGTCGATCTCACGATTGGTGGCTTCGACGATCATCTCCTCGTAGCGCGCGATCGCCTCGCCATGGAACGGCGGCAGAAGCAGCTTGCGCTGACGCAGGTGGCGCGGGCCGATGGCGGTGAGCACCGAGTTGGGCCCGACGATCGGGCGCAGCGGCGACTCGCCGGTCAACGACACCGCGTGGTCGGCCTTGGCGGTGAAGAGCGATTGAACGTGATCGGGATGCGAGGTGATCACCGGGCCGCCGGGCACGATGCCCTGCATCCGGAAGACCTCGCCGTGGCGCCGGCGGGCGCCGAAGACGAACTCGATCTGCCGCTGGTTGAAGCGCAGCATCTGCAGCGCACGGGGCAGATCGATCTGCGGCGGGGCGGGCAGCGTCGCCGCCTGCGCCTCGTCGATCGGTCCGGCGGGCGACGGCGGCGCGATGCCGATCAGCGGTTCGGTGACTGCGGGAGCGAGGCTCATGACATCACTCAGTGTGACACCGATCGATGTCGCATCTGTGCGGTCCCGCACGGAGCTGACCATTCGGTCAGAAGACATACGGCAAGATGATGCGCTCGTGGCCCGCTCGCTCGCATCTTCCACACCTGTCAGGGGCCGCCGTCGAGAGCGCCTGTCGGCCGTCGAGGCGCGGCGCGTTGCGCTCGCCGCCCAGGGCTTTGCCGAGCCACCGCTGACTCGCGCGGTCGACACGCGCGCGCTGCGCGGCCGCGTGCTCGACCGCGTCGGCCTGATCCAGATCGACTCGGTCAACGTGCTGGCGCGCGCGCACTACCTGCCGACGTTCAGCCGGCTGGGGGAGTACGACATCGGGCTGCTGGACAAGTTGTCGCACTACGCGCCGCGGCGACTGTTCGAGTACTGGGGTCACGAGGCGTCGCTGATCCCGGTCGAGCTACATCCGCATCTGCGCTGGCGGATGCGCCGCGCGCACGACGACGCGTGGGGTGGGATGCGGCGCATCGCCACCGAGCGGCCGGAGCTCGTGGCCGCCGTCTTGGAAGACCTGCGCGAGCGCGGTCCGCTGACCGCGTCGCAGTTGGCCCAGCACGACGAGCCGCGTGCGCCGAAGGGACCGTGGTGGGATTGGTCGAACGTCAAGCGCGCGCTGGAGTTCCTGTTCTGGAGCGGGGAGATCACGAGCGCGCGGCGGCGGCGCTTCGAGCGGATCTACGACGTGCCCGAGCGCGTGATCCCAGCTGACGTGCTGGCGGCCCCGACACCCGACGACGATGTCGCGCAGCGCGAGCTGCTTCGCGTTGCTGCGCGGTCGATGGGGATCGCGACCGAGCCCGACCTGCGCGACTACTTCCGTCTGCCAAGCGCCGAGTCCAAGCTGCGCGTCGCTGAGCTGGTCGAGGCGGGTGAGTTGCTGCCGGTCGCCGTGGAGGGCTGGAGTGCGCCCGCGTATCTGGCACCGGGCGCGCGCGTCCCGCGGCGCGTCGATGCACGCGCGCTGGTGGGGCCGTTTGACTCGTTGATCTGGGAGCGCCCGCGCGTCGAGCGCCTCTTCGGCTTCCGCTATCGGATCGAGATCTACGTGCCCAAGGAGCAGCGGGTCCACGGGTACTACGTCTTGCCGCTGTTGCTCGGCGATCAACTGGTCGCCCGCGTGGACCTCAAGAGCGATCGCGCCGGGAGCGCGCTGCTCGTCCAGGCGGCGCATGCCGAGCCGGGCACGGGCGTCGGGACGTCGGACGTCGCCGAGGCGCTGGCGGTCGAGCTGCGCCGGATGGCGTCGTGGCTGGGGCTGGACGACGTGGTCGACGTAGGGGCGGGCGATCTGTCGCCGGCGCTGCGGGCGGCGCTTGCGTAACCGATGAGTTCTGCGCGTACCGCACGTCCATGATGCGACCACGAAGCGACGAATGGAGCAGACAATGCGCAAGTTGATCATCACGGAGTTCATCTCGCTGGACGGCGTCATGGAGGCGCCGGGCGGCGAGGCGGGTTATGCCCATGCGGGCTGGGTCGGGGCGTTGTTCAGCGACGAGCTCGGCGCCTACAAGTTCGAAGAGCAGAACGCCGCCGACATCCTGTTGTTGGGGCGCGTGACCTATGAGGGGTTCTACGGCGCGTGGCCGCACCGTGAGGGCCCGATGGCCGAGAAGATCAACACGATGACCAAGTACGTGGTGTCGTCGAGCGCCGTTGAGACCAGCGATTGGCAGGACGTGACGGTCATCGGCGAGGACGTTCTGGATGGTGTTGCCGTGCTGAAGGAGGGGGAGGGCGGGCCGATCCTGATCGCCGGTAGCCGGACGCTCGCGCAGTCGCTGCTGACCGCCGGCCTCGTCGACCAGGTCAACCTGCAGCTCTTCCCGGTAATCCTCGGCAGCGGCGCGCGGTTCTACCCGGAGTCGCCGGACAAGCTGGCGCTCGAGTTGGTGTCCTCGCGTGAGGTGCCCAACGGCGTGCTGCTGCAGAGCTACCGGCCGAAGGCCGGCTGAGCTGCGACTGTCGCTTGGCCGGCGCACCGGGTTGCGGCGCGCCGGCCAAGTCGTGAAGATGGCGCGCGTGCTCAGAGGACTGCCGCGCTATCTCGTGGGACTGCTGTCGTTGTTGGTGGTGATGCTCGCGGCGGCGGCGCCGCCCGCAGGCGCTGCCGGGTCGGGGACGTCAGATGCGTTGAAGGCTGACCTGACGAGTCTCGTGGGGCAACTGTCGGGCGGTGGAAGCTCGGCGCCACAGGTGCACATGGCCAAGGCGAAGCTGATCGTCGCCGCCTACGACGACCAGGTCGGCGGCGTTTCGGCCGCGCGGGTCATCGGTGACCTCGACTGCATCTCGCTCAACGTGCAGAAGGCGCGCGGCACGTCCAAGCGCAGCACCGTGCGCGCCCGATTCGCCGGCGCCCGCGGCTGCTCGAGCGATCTCGCCAAGCGGGCGAGCGCCGGTGGCGCCAACGGATTGGCCTCGGATCTGGCGAGCGTGGGGGCCACGTTGAAGGCCATGGGCGCCAAGGCCGTCGCCGGCAAGGCGTTCGGCGCCAAGGCCACCGCGCTGCGCAAGACGCAGTCGAGCATCGTGGCGCGGCGTTTTGTCAGCGACACGCTGCACGGTGTGCCGTTCAACCAGGTCTATGACGACCTCGAGTGCATCGACGTCAAGGTCGAGGCCGGCCGCGCCAGCGGCGCAGCTTCCTGCGCCAAGCGCCTGCTGCGTCGATCCACGTCGTTGGCGCCGGCCAAGGACCCGGTGACCTTTGGCAGCGACCTCACCGGCGCGGCCGTGACGCTGCCCGACCGCTTCGCGCCCGACGACACGGAGTTCTGGACCAGCGCGCTGACGGTTCCCGCAGCGGGGACGATCACGGCCTTCCGGCTGAAGACCGGCGACAGCCCGGTGGACCTGCCGCTGCGCTTCTCGGTCGTCCGGCCCCAGGGTGACGGCACGGTCGTGGTCGTGACGACGACCAACCCCGTGTATCCACTCGCTGCTCACGACGCGGGCGTCCACACCTACCCGACCAGCGGGCTCAGCTTCGCCTGCTGCAAGGTCAAGGCCGGCGACATCGTCACCGTCGACAACTCCGGCACGACGACACCCGGCGCCTACGTCTGGTTCGCCGCCCGGTCGGACATGACCACGCTGTCACACACCTCCAACGGCGACAGCCAAAACGCGGGCGTCGTCTGGTCGCCGATTACGCATGCGGGGTATGAGGTGCTGTTGCAGGTGGTGCTGCAGCCGGAGTGACTGGAGCCGGAGGGCCTCGCTAAGGCGTCTGTCCGCGTCGCCGTGCCCGGCGGCGGTCGGGAACGCTGAGCACGAGGAGCAGCAGCCAGAACCACTTCGCCAGCGATTGGGAGATCTCGTAGGCGATCGGGATTGAGATCAGGAAGACGAGCGCCCGGCTGGCCGCGCTGACGATCACCTCGCGTCGTCGGTGGCCAGACGGGTCGGGCTCCGAATCGGCGTAACGGTCGCCGCCCATCGCGACGAGCGTCATCAGCCCGCCGAAGATGATGGTGAGGCCGACGTTGCCGGCGTAGAGGGCGACCGCCAGCGGCTCGTCATAGCGTCCCAGCACCGCCGTGGTGAACGGCATCAGCGCGATGAGCGCCAGCAGCGCCGTGTTCACGAGCACCAAGCGCCCGCTCGCGCGCCCCAGCGACGCGAAGAGCTTGTGGTGCTCGTACCAGAACAGCCCGATCACGGCAAAGCCGATCCCATAGGCCACGAAGTCATCGGAGAGGTCGGAGATGGCCGAGCCGAGGTCGCTGCCGGGGACGTCGGGAACGTCGATGTTGAGGACCAGCAGCGTGATCGCGATCGCGAAGACGCCGTCGCTGAACGCCCCGACTCGATCAAGCTCTCTCCGCTCGGTCGCGGTGGCAGAAAGCATCTGCCGATCATCAAACTGATCGTGTCGGATGCTGAGTCGGTCATGCTTGCCTGCATGGGCCTTCTGGACGATGTGCTGTGGAACCTCGGCCCCGAGGTGCCGACCCTCGTCGGCCGTCGGGCGGGACGTGTCCTGCGCAAGGGCGAAGCGTCTGAGGCGACGATCGTCGGCATTCTCGTCGAGCGGACCACAGACGGAGACAGCACCGAGCCCGAGTATCGCTATGCGTTGGACGTGCGCAACGGGCTCGGGACGTCACGCGTTGGCGTGCGCCAGCGGCTGAGCGTGAAGCGCAGCGACGCCCATGTCGGGGCGACCGTCCCTGTCAAGGTGCTCGACGACAAGGTCGTCATCAACTGGGGGCGCCGGCTCGGAGCCGACGAAGAGATCACGGTCGGCACCTGGCGGATGGTGGACCCGCCGTCCGAAGGGGTGGAGGACCGATGGCGTCGAGACGAGCGGCGACGCATCGATGCCGGGGCACCGGGCTCGATCACCGTTCTGCGCGTAACACCGGTGACAAGTGCCTTCGGCCCGACCGAGAACCTCGACCTCGACGTGCAACTCGCGCCGGCAGACGGCACAGGCGCGGAGACCCGTCGTCTCGAGCGCGTGTTGCCTCCGGACTATGCGCGGTTTCTCGTGGAGGTTGGCGCCATCCTGCCGGTCGGCATCGACAAGGACGGCCGGCGGATCACCATCGACTGGGAGGGCGCAGCCAACGGCGGCGCCGGCCTCGACGCGGCGCCGCCCGGGCCGCCGCCGCTCCCACCGCCAGCAGCGCCGGACGCTCGAGCGCCGTCGAACGGGGCAGGCGACCGTGCCATCCGCGCGGTCGACGCGTTCGTGGCCCGCCGAGTCGGCGCCGGCGATCCGGCAGCCGTCGGCGACGTGACGCTGGAGACCTATGTCGAGATTCAAGTCGGCCTCATCCTCGACCGCGTCGCGCCGGCGGACGCCGACGCCTACGCGACGCGCCAGGGCGTGCCGGCCGGCACCTGGGCGACGGTCGACGCGGCGTGGAAGGCGCGGACCATGACTGCGGAGTACGCCACACAGTTCGGCGCGCTGTTCAGTGAGCGGATGAAGGCGGCCAAGAAGGAGCGCAAGAAGCGGCGTTGACCTGCGCTGTAGGTGGTGCTGCAGCGGCGGACAGACACGTCAGCCCGCTCGCCCGATACGGTGCCGCAGCACATGAGTGCAAGAAACCGCTGTCTGATGACTGCTGCTGCTCTCGTTGCGGTCGGTGTGGTGGGTGGAGGCTGTGGTCAAGGGCGCGCCAAGCGCTCGGTCAGCACGGAGTCGGCAACGACGCTGGCCCGCGAAGGCGGCGTGCGCCTTGTCTACGTCGCCAAGCCCACGCGCTACGCGACCGTCAACGCCGCGTCGCTGCGGCACACGATGCTCGTCGTGGAGCGACGCTTGGCGCTGCTCGGCATCCGCGATGCGGACGTACACGGATCGGGCAACCAGCTCATCGTCACGCTGCCGAATGTCAGGAATGAGGATTCGGCCGAGCAGCAGATCGGCACAACGGCGCTTCTGGCGTTCTATGACTGGGAGATCTCGGTCCTGGGTCCCGACGGCAAGCCGGACCCGACCGATGAAGGCATGACGGGTGGCATGAGCGCTGGTCAGCCGGGTGCGGGCACGCAGACCTATTACGAGGCGGTCACCCGCGCGTCGAGGTTCAAGCCGACCAACGAGCCCGACGACACGACCACCGGCCTGTTCTACGGGGTCGACAGCAAGGCCAAGACGGTGCTCTGCGGGCCGCAGGGCACCGAGGCCGACGCCCGTGATGCCTGCCAGAGCTCGGGCGAGCGGCCGTCTTCGTTCGTCGAGGTGCCGCGGGGTTCTGTCCTCGTCCAGGCGGAGGCCGACAGCACCAACAAGGCCGCGCAGGCGCTCGCCCAGGATGCGTATTACATCCTCAAGGACGATCCGGCGCTGCTCAGCCGCGATGTCAAGGACCCGGAGCAGAACACCGACAACGGCGCCGGCGGCTCGGGTCAGCCCGATGTCACGTTCAGCTTCACCAAGGACGGGCGCAGGAAGTGGCAGAGGCTGACGCGCGCGGTCGCGCAGCGCGGCCAGGCCGCGACGTTGCCCGGCGTCCCGCCGAGTGCCGCCGCGAACCACTTCGCGATCGTCCTCGACAACAAGCTGATCTCGGTTCCGTACATCGACCCGCAGCAGAACCCGGACGGCATCGATGGCTCCAAGGGCGCGCAGATCTTGAGCGGCTTCACGATCACGTCGGCTCAGCGCCTGGCCAACCTCATCAAGACCGGGCCGCTGCCGCTCAAGCTGGAGCTGCAAGCGACGTCGCGCATCAAGCCAAAGGCCGGCTGAACGCCCGGGCTTGTTTCTTCTCGCTATACATAATCCCTACTAAGTCCAGGAGTCGTACCGGAGCCCTTGTGACGTATGGGTCCCTGTGTGGTGGACATGTCTGTGACGAGCAGCCACCACGAGACCCGCCTCGCAAAAGCCGAAATCATCGTGGACCTTGAGAATCCGCGCTGGACCGACGGCCCGAAAGCGGGCCGCGGGACCATGGATTCTGGCCGCGACCTCGACTAGGATTCGGCGCAATGCACACGCATGTGTTCCGAACCACTCGGGGCCGGTCACGGCTGGCGACGGCCGCCGCCCTGATCGTCTGTGGACTACTTCCCAGTACCGTCGGCGCCGCAATCTCTCCCAGCAGGCTGATCGTCCCGTACAAGTCGATCGGCCCGGTGCGCCTTGGCATGACCGTCGTGGCCGCTAAGAGTGTCATCCCGCACTTCAAGTGGACCCACGGCTGCCGCTGCGGCGGGGGAGGCGACTTCTTCGCGGACTTCACGGGAGCCAGGCCGAACGATCGGGTGGACCGAGTCCTCGCCGAGCACGGCAAGTACAAGCTTGGAACGGGCGTAGGGCTGGGCATGAGCCTCACCGAGGCCGGCAAGCACATGCCGAGCCTGCGCTGCACCGGCGACAACAAAGCCCTCGTGGGCTCCGGCTATCTCCTCGTGTTCGAGCTTAGGTATGCCTCGGGCAAGATGCAGCCTTCGGCGTGTGGCGCTCACCAGACGACCGACGTCATCAGCGGCGGTCGACGCCGCTGCGACCAATGGGAACTACGGTTCTACCGTCAGGGACACCTTCCTCCGACTAGCACGGTTCAGGCCGTGTACATGGAGCGTGCGTGGCTGTACAACGGTAAAAACTACCGCTCGAATTGCCTGACGTTCGGTTGCGACCCAAAGTCTCCTCGCCACAACGCGCAGTACAACACTTGCATCCGGGTCACCTCAGACACACCGCCGACGGAGGACCAGTCGCGATCGTAGGGGCCGCCCACGCATGGCGGCCACCGTGCGCCGGAAAGTGGCCCACGTTGTATCACTCTATGTAATCAGCACTTACATTCAGTCGGGGACACGACACCAACATCGGCCAGATTCCGTATGGTTGACATGCCCTCCGCACAAGCCCAGGTGCCGTGGACTCAAACTACCCTAGACCGCGGCCAGCGCGATCGGAAGGGCATAGCATCCGCCTCTCGTCCCGCTGGGGGTATAGGACCCTGAGGGCGGCTGAAGCCGTATGAGGCCCAGGTTGGCGCGACTGGCTACAGCCGTCCTCTCTTGCGTCGACCACAGCACTCGAATATGGTGCGTAGCATGGCCGCTCTAAAATGTTCCGCATTCGCGTGTCTAGGCTTTCTTCTACTTGCCGTCCTTACATCTGCGTCGGTGTATGCCGATGGGGCTCCATCGATCGCCAGCGGCACCCCAATTACGTTGGGGCTGCAGCAATTCGGGAACAGTGCGAACGCCACGACGCCTGGCTACAACGGCGACATCGACGGCCACTTTCATGGCGGTGCGGTGTGCGGCGGTGCTTCACTCACCCAATTCTGGTCACTCCAAGTCGTTAGCGGTGACCAGATCCTCACGGACTGGGAAGCCCCGCAACAGCAGTTCCAGACCAGGTTGACTTTTCTCCCTGTGGGCACAACCGACTATGAGCTGGCCACCGTCCAGCCAATCGCCGCAAGCGAGGTAGCCGCCAACGGCAAGGCTGAGCTGCGTTACACCGCAACGCGGAGCGGGTCAATGCCCGTGGCTTTCTGCCGCATCAACAATGAGCCGGGCGGGCCGTACGACTTCACTATCTACGCCCGCCACGCTGTTCGCCTCGCCTTACGCGCCCCCGTTGCCTTACACGACACCGGCAATCTCAAGGTGCACGTCAGCGATCCAGACGGTCTCGGGATCACCAGTAGGCAACTGACGATTGCCGTGCAAGCACGTTCAGGAGGTGCATGGAAGACGCTCGGAACCGCGAAGCCGTCGCACGGGGTCGCCGCGGTGCACTACAGCGCGCGGAGTCTTCCCGCTGGTCGCTACGACCTTCGATTGCGTGCTCATGGGTCCAGCTTTGTCACGACCGACCAGACCGTTCGGGGCGGTGCACGCCGCACTCCGTAGTCAACCGTGTGCTTGGTCGACGACACGATGGCCGTTGCCGACACGGTCTTGTTCCGAGCATTAGTTCAGACGTCGCCGATGTGCGTCAGCGATGATCTTCTTGTGGCTCTTAACGAGCTTGGGGGCGGTGGATTCCCACGCAATTACCTGTGTCTGAGCCGACACGGCCGGGGCCTGGATTCACCATGCACGATGCCGGCATACATCGTCGCGAACACAGCGCCGTCCTCGACGAACGCTTGGATCTTCGCCTGCTGTTCGGTGTGCCCTTCCATGAACGGTAGCTCACATCGCGGAGGTACTCGGTGGTCTCGAGGACAGCCTTTCCACGCTTGTTCAGCTTCTTGTTCATGAACCCCGTGACTTGCCGGCCGCAGCCGCAAAAGCAGTAGGTCGCCACGTGACGCAGCCTACCTTTGAACCATTCCGAGTCGCCGCGGTCGCGCGGGGCATGGTGGAGTGGATCCCGTCGTGTGGACAGTGGGGGCTTGCGGGGCTAGCCGTTGATTTTGGGGTTGTTGGTCATTGAATCATTCTCATACTGGGCGGGTGAGAGGTAGCCCAGGGTCGAGTGTCGGCGGGTGGTGTTGTAGAA
>NZ_DASYJG010000097.1:0-5127 GCF_035996765.1 Baekduia sp. | reverse complement strand
CTTCGAACGCGTCAAAGAGGAGATCCGCGGGGGGAGATCTGTGGCCGCGGGCATCGCCCAGGGCTACAAGAAGGGCATCGCGGCGATCATCGACGCCAACGTCGTCACGTTCATGGTGGCCTTCATCCTCTTCATCCTGGCCACGGCCGGGGTCAAGGGCTTTGCCTTCACGCTGGGCATCGGCACGCTGACCTCGCTCTTCACCGCCGTGCTGGCGACCCAGGCGGTCCTCGGCACGATGCAGCGCTCGCCGCTGATCACGCACCCCAACGCGCTGGGCGCCGGTGAGCGCAAGCGCCGCTGGACGCAGGACTTCATGGGCGCGTCGAAGTGGTTCTTCTCGATGTCGGGCGTGATCCTGCTCATCGGCGCGCTGGCCATCGGCGGCAAGGGCCTGAACTTCGGCATCGACTTCGAGTCGGGCACGCGCGCCAAGGTCGCGTTCGTCTCCGGCAAGCCCTCAGAGACGCAGGTCTCTGACGTGCTGCAGACGGCCGGCTTCAAGAACCCTGAGATCCAGAAGGTCCAGGGCGACAAGGAGCTCGGCGGCAACGGGCTGCAGATCTCGCTCGGCGAGACGGGCCAGAAGGCCGCCGGCGTCCAGCAGGTCCTGGAGAAGAAGTTCGGGCAGACCAAGGCCTATCAGCAGGACTCGATCGGCCCGACGTTCGGCAAGACGGTGGCGAACTCGGCGATCGTCGCGATCATCGCGTCGCTGATCGTCATCAGCGCCTACATCGCGCTGCGGTTCGAGTGGAAGTTCGCCGTCCCGGTGCTGATCGCGTTGATGCACGACTTGCTGATCACGGCTGGCGTCTACTCGCTCACGGGCCGGGAGGTGACGACGTCGACGGTCGCGGCGCTGCTGACGATCCTCGGCTACTCCCTCTACGACACGATCATCGTGTTCGACCGCATCCGGGAGAACGTGCCGCGCATGCCGCGCGCGGCCTTCACGCAGATCGTCAACCGCTCGATGAGCGAGGTGCTGACGCGGTCCCTGGCGACCTCGTTCTGCACCCTGCTGCCGATCATGGCGCTGCTGTTCTTCGGCGGCGACACGCTCAAGGACTTCGCCTTCGCGCTGCTGATCGGCGTCATCTCGGGCGCGTACTCCTCGATCTTCATCGCCTCGCCGGTGCTGTCGCACTGGAAGGAGCGCGAGGAGGTCTACCGCCGTCGCCGGATCCGGATCGTCGAGGACACCGGTGCGCCGGTGCCCGCCTATGCGACCGACGCGCACGCCATCACGGTCGACCCCAAGGGCCCGCAGCGTCCGGGGCGTCGGATCACCGCGCCGGAGGATCCCGAGCGCGGCGTCTCGCAGAGCGAGTTCCAGCAGTTGGTCGCCGACATCTCGCACGAGACGGCGCCGGGGCCGGTCGCGTCCAAGACGCGCGCCAAGCCGAAGCCGGCGGAGCCGACTGAAGAGGAGCTGGCGGCCGACGCGCTGCCCGAGGACCTCGTGCTCAAGGACAATAAGCGCGACAAGCCCAAGCGGCCGCGCAACAAGCGTCACGGGAGGCCCCGCTGATGGCCATGTTCGCCTGGCTCATGATGGGCATCGCCCTGTGGCACTTCGCCATCTTCATCCCGGACCGCTTCTGGGGCGGGATCGTCGGGGCGTTCCTCGGCGCGCTCTTCGGCGCGGCGATCTTCGGCCTGCTGGTCAACGGCTTCACCATCCCCGGGCAGAACGACACGCACCTGCTGCAGGCCGTCGAGGCCGCGCCGGGCGCGATCCTGGGGATGGTCTTCGTGTACTTCGAAGGCGTACGCCGCGGCATCCCCGCGCTGGACCTCTGACGGATCCTGCGGGCCGCCCGCCCGCGCCTGACGCCACGACCGTTCGGGCCGCAGGATCCGCCAGCGCGTCAATTTCCGGACGGTGCGGGATGGACCTGTCATGGCGTCCGACCGCGTTGGCACGCTGCTGGGCAATGCTCACGCCGCGACTCGATGTTCCGCCGTGCGACAGCGCCGCGGCGTTGTCGCTGGCGCGTGATCTGGGCATGTCGTTCCCGGTCGCCCAGGTGCTCGTCCGGCGTGGGATCACCGATCTCGACGCGGCGCGGGCGTGGCTGGCTGCAGAAGACGAGCATCCCGCTTCGGCGTTCCGGGGGATCGACGCGGCGATCGCGGTGCTGCTGCGCCATGCGCGCGCCGGGACGCGCATCACCGTGCACGGCGACTACGACGTCGACGGCGTCACCTCGACCGCGATTCTCGTGCGCGCGCTGCGCGCCGTCGGCGCCGAGGTCGACTGGTACCTGCCCAGTCGCAGCGAGGACGGCTACGGGCTGTCGGCCGCCACGGTCGAGAAGCTCGCCGCGCGCGGCACGAAGCTGCTGGTCACGACCGACTGCGGGATCACGGCCGTCGACGAGGTGGCGCTGGCCGTCTCGCTCGGCCTCGACGTCGTGGTCACCGACCACCACAGCCCGCGGGCCGACGGCGCGCTGCCCGTCGCGCCGATCGTCCATCCGGCGGTCTGCGGCTACCCGTGCCCGGACCTCTGCGCCGGCGGCGTCGCGCACAAGGTCGCCGGCGCGCTGCTGGAGGCAGCGGGCCACGACGCCGCGATCGCGCTGGCCGACCTCGACCTCGTCGCGCTGGCGACCGTCGCCGACTGCGTCCCGCTGCGCGGTGAGAACCGCCGCCTGGTGCGCCAGGGCCTGCAGGCGCTGGGACGGACCGAGAAGGTCGGGCTCCGCGCGCTCATGCGCGTGGCGAAGGTCGATCCCACGAAGGTCGACGCGCGCGCGCTCGGCTTCGGGCTGGCGCCGCGGATCAACGCCGCCGGGCGCCTGCACCGCGCCGACGCGGCGCTCGAGCTGCTGCTCACCCACGACGAGACGCGGGCGGGCGAGATCGCCGAGGAGCTCGACCGCGCGAACGCCGACCGTCGCTTCGTGGAGCAGCGGATCTCGTTCGAGGCCGAGGCACAGGTCGCGGAATTCGGCCCGCCCACCCATCAACCCGCGTATGTCCTCTGGGCCGACGGCTGGCATCCGGGCGTGATCGGGATCGTGGCGTCGCGGCTCGCCGAGAAGTACCACCGCCCCGTCGTCCTGATCGCACTGCGCGAAGGCGAGGCCGAGGGCACCGCCTCGGGCCGCTCGATCCCGGGCTTCGACCTGCTCGGCGGCCTCGACGCCTGCGCGTCGCACCTGCTGCGCCACGGCGGCCACCGCGCCGCGGCCGGCGCCACCGTCGCGCGCAGCGAGCTGGAGGCGTTCCGTGCGGCCTTCACGGCACACGCCGCGGCAGTGCTGGCGCCCGAGGACCTCGTGCCGGTCGAGCGCGTCGATGCCGTCGTCTCCGGCGACGAGCTCGGGACCAACCTCGCCGAGGAGCTCCGGCGCCTAGCGCCGTTCGGCATCGGCAACCCCGCGGTCTCGCTGCTGGTCCCGGCCGCCCGGCTGATCGACCCGCATCCGATGAGCGAGGGCAAGCACGTGCGCTTCACCGTGCAGGCCGGCGGGATCCGCGCGCGCGCCGTCGCGTTCAACGTCGGCGCGTTGCCCGATGGCGCCGCCGAGGGCCGTCTGCACGCGACCTTCACGCTGGAGCTCAACGAGTGGCAGGGCGCGGTCGAGCCGCGGCTGCTGCTGCGCAAGCTGCTGCCCGCGGTCTCCGAGGCACCGACCCTGATCGGCGAGGCGATGCCCGGGACTGCCGCCTGGCACGAGGCGGTGCTGGCGGTGGCCACCAGCGCGGCGGTCGGCGTGCCGGTGCTGGCCGGCGGCGTGACCGAGTTGCACGGCGGCGGCACCGGCGCGGGCGGGCGCGCTGCACGCGGCGCCTCCTACGACGGCCCGACGATCGACGGCTTGGCCGCGCGGCTGAGCGCCCGCGGCGGCTCGAGCCCCGAGCGGGGCCGCGGCGTCCGCGACCGTCGCGGCGCCGGGCTGGCCGGGACGATCGGCGCGCTCGTCTTCACCGGCGAGTCGGTGCTGGTCGTCTGTGCCGACGCGCCCGCACGCGTCCGCCAGCTCACCGGCCGTCTCGGCGGCCACGCGATCTGCAGCTGGGACGCGCTGGAGCGCGATCCCGCGCTCGCCGATGGGTACCACCACCTCGTGGCGCTCGATCCGCCCCTGCATCCCGACCAAGCGGCGCTCCTGCTGGCCGGCGATCCGTCCCAGATGGCCCATCTGGCGTGGGGTGAGCCTGAGCTACGCTATTGCAGGGATGTCCTGGACCGAGACCTCGCGCTGCGACCCAGCCTCGTCGGCACCTACCGCGCGCTGCGCGGCGGCGTCGGGCTGGATGGGGCGCTGGGAGACTGGGGCGAGGTCCCGGCCGGCCGGCTGCTCGCCGTCCTGCTCGAGCTCGGCCTGGTCGAGATCGACGACGGCGGCGCCGTCAGCGTCCCGCCGGCCCAGCACACGGACCTGGAGCGCTCGCCGGCCTTCCTGGCCGCCGCCGCGCGCCACGCGGAGGGGGCGGCATGGCTGACCAGCGCGAGCGCGACGCCTCAGGCAGCCTGACCGACGCCGCGGCGGCTGCCGCGGCCGCCGAGGCCGACCGCATCCCCGTCGACCTCGTCGTCCACCCCGAGCAGCACAGCGCGGTCGACCGTGCTGATCTCAACGAGTCCGAGCGCCGCCTGCTCTCCGACCTCTTCGCCATCGTCGAAGAGCACGCCGACGAGGCCGCGCTGCCGATCGACCGCACGCGGGTCGAGGAGGCGTTCGTCTTCGCCTGCGAGCACCACGCCGACCAGCGGCGCAAGTCCGGCGAGCACTTCATCGTCCATCCGACGGCCGTCGCGAAGATCTGCGCGGGCATGCGGCTGGACACCGAGACGCTCGTCGCGGCGCTGCTGCACGACACCGTCGAGGACACCTCGGCCTCGTTGGAGGAGGTCAAGGAGCTCTTCGGCGAGGAGGTGATGACGCTCGTCGACGGCGTCACCAAGCTCACCGGCATCACCTTCACCTCACGCGACGAGGCCCAGGCCGAGAACTACCGCAAGATGATGGTCGCGATGGCCTCCGACATCCGGGTCATCCTGATCAAGCTCGCCGATCGCCTGCACAACATGCGCACGATCGAGGCGATGCCCAAGCAGAAGCAGATCGAGAAGGCCAAGGAGACGCTGGAGATCTACGCGCCGATCGC
>NZ_DASYJG010000096.1:0-40088 GCF_035996765.1 Baekduia sp. | reverse complement strand
CACCGCCGAATCGAGGTAGCCGCCTTGTATGAAAAGGATGGGGAGAAGTACTTCATCGTCGACAGCCACATGCACTACTGGAACGCCGGGCCGTCGAACTGGGTGCCCGGGGCCGAGCAGTACGCCAAGGGCTGGATCGAGTGCTTCCACGCGTATCAGAGCCTGGGGCCGCCGGAGACGCACTGGTCGATCGAGCACTTCCAGAAGTACTCGGTGGACGACTTCGAGAAGGACGTCTTCGAGAACGGGCACGTCGACAAGGCGGTGTTCCAGTCGACGTACCTGCGCCAGTGGTACACGAACGGGTTCAACGACATCGAGCACAACGCGGCGCTGCTGGACCGCTTCCCGGGCAAGCTCATCGTCAACGGGCGCTGGGATCCGCGCGAGGGTGAGGCCGGGCTGCAGCAGCTCCGTGCCGATCACGAGCGCTACGGCATCACTGGCGTGAAGCTGTACACGGCCGAGTGGTACGGCAGCTCACGCGGCTGGACGCTCAAGGACCCCGAGGCGGCGCCCTTCCTGGAGAAGTGCCTCGAGCTGGGGATCAAGAACATCCACGTCCACAAGGGGCCGACGATCTGGCCGCTGGACAAGGACGCCTTCGACGTCAAGGACGTCGACCACGCCGCCACCGACAACCCCGAGCTCAACTTCATCGTCGAGCACGTTGGCCTGCCCCGGATCGAGGACTTCTGCTTCATGGCGACGCAGGAGCCCAACGTATACGCCGGACTGGCGGTGGCCATCGGCGGCCTGATGTACGCCCGGCCGCGGTTCTTCGCCAAGGTCATGGGTGAGCTGCTGTTCTGGGTCGGCGAGGACAAGATGCTGTTCGGCAGCGACTACGGCATCTGGGAGCCCAAGTGGCAGGTCGAAGGGCTGGCCGCCTGGGACTACCCCGACGACACGTTCTCCGATTACCCGCGCTGGACGACCGAGGCCAAGAAGAAGGTCCTCGGGCTCAACGGGGCGCGGTTGTATGGCGTTGACGTGCCGAAGGAACTGCAGCTTCCCCCCGAGGCGGGAACGCCGGCCGCGCGAGACGATGCGCAGCTGGTCGAAGGCGCCGCGTAATGGGCGTCGGGCGGGCGCAGGTGGTCGCGGCGCTGTCTGCGGTCTATGACCCCGAGCTCGACGAGCCGATCACCACACTCGGCTTCGTCGACTCCCTCTCGGTGTCGGGCCGTGGCGACGTCGACGTCCACCTGCGCCTGCCAACCCCGCAGTGCGCGCCGAACTTCGCATTCCTGATGGTGTCCGACGCGCGCGCGGCGGTCGGCGCGCTGCCGGGCGTGGGCGAGGTGTCGGTCGTGCTCGGCGATCACTACACGGGGCCCGAGATCAACGCGGCCGTCGGCGATGGTGGCGACTTCGCCGCCGCATTCCCCGGTGAGACGGTCGGCGATCTCGACGCGCTCCGCGCGCTCTTTCAGCGCAAGGCGCTGCTGGCCCGTCAAGGCCGGGTGTGTGCGGCGCTGCTGGAAGGCGGCGCCGCGCCCGACGGTGGCCTGTCTGCCGAAGCGGTGGTCGCGCTGCGCGTCGTCGATCTTGATGGACTTGGACTGCCTGCCGACATCGCCCGTGAGGCGGCGCGCTGCCTCGTCTTGCGCCGCGCGCTGGGCTTGCCCGTTGCTGCTGATGCCCCGGCGCTGATCGCCGGTGGCGGGTCCGCGCTGGACGCCGCGGACCTGCCGCTGTGGCTGCGTCGCGCACGGCTGGTGAGCCTGAGCCTGGAGAGCAACGGCGGCATCTGCCGTTCGCTGTTGCGCGTCCGCCACGGCGTCCCCGACCCGACACAGGAGACCGCACTCGCATGATCGCCGCCCGCCTGCACAAGTACCACGAGCCGCTCGCCGTCGAGCAGATCGCCGAGCCGACGATCACCGGGCCCCACGACGTCATCGTGCGTGTCGGCGGCGCCGGCCTGTGCCGCACCGACCTCCACATCCAGGAGGGCCAGTGGGCCGAGAAGTCCGGCGTCGAGCTGCCGTACGTGCTCGGCCACGAGAACGCCGGCTGGGTGCAGGAGATCGGCTCGGACGTCAGCAACGTCGCGGTTGGCGACACCGTCATCGTCCACCCGCTGGTCACCTGCGGGCTCTGCCGCGCCTGCCGCGCGGGCGACGATGTGCACTGCATTAACAACTCGTTCCCCGGGATCTCGGTCGATGGGGGGTTTGCCCAGCTGCTGAAGACCAGCGCGCGGTCGGTCGTCAAGCTCGACCCGGTCCTGCACCCCAAGGACATCGCGGCGCTGGCCGACGCCGGCCTGACCGCCTACCACGCCGTCAAGAAGGCGGTCAGCGTCCTGTATCCGGGTTCGCGCGCCGTGGTGATCGGCGCCGGCGGCCTCGGCCACATCGGGATCCAGTGCCTGAAGGCGATGACGCCGGCCGAGATCATCGTGATCGACCCGTCGGAGCGGGCGCGGGCGTTAGCCGGCGAGATCGGCGCCGACACGACCGTCGCTGCCGACGGCAAGCAGGTCGACACGATCCTCGAGCTGACCGACGGCGTGGGCGCCGAGGCGATCATCGACTTCGTCGGCGAGAAGGGCGCGATTTCCGACGGCGTCGCGATGCTGCGCGAGGCAGGCTCCTATTACGTCATCGGCTACGGCGAGAACATCAACGTGCCGACCATCGACATCATCTCGCGCGAGATCAACTTCATCGGGAACCTCGTCGGCTCCTACAACGATCTCGCCGAGTTAATGACCTTGACCGCGCAGGGCAAGGTCACGCTGCACACGAGCACCTATCCGCTGGAAGCGGTCAACGACGCCATGGCCGACCTCGACCAGGGCCGCCTGCAGGGTCGGGGCATCCTCGTCGCCGACGCCGCCTGACACGAGAGGCCACATCCCATGGGCAAGATCATCCACTTCAACAGCGATGCGCGCCGCCGGCTGCAGGCCGGGGTCGACGAGCTGGCCGACACCGTCAAGGTCACGCTGGGGCCCAAGGGTCGCAACGTCGTGCTCGAGCGGCTGACGGGCGCCCCGACGATCACCAACGACGGCGTGTCGATCGCCCGCGAGATCGAGCTGAGCGACCAGTTCTCCAACATGGGTGCTCAGCTGGTGCGCGAGGTCGCCGACAAGACCTCCGAGCTGACCGGCGACGGCACGACGACGGCCACGCTGCTGGCCCAGTCGCTGATCCGCGAGGGCATGCGGGTGCTTGACGAAGGTGCCAACCCCATGATGTTGCGCCGCGGCATCGAAGAGGCCGTCGACCTCGTGGTCGCCGCGCTGTTGCGCAGCGCGGTTGACGTCGACGACGTCGCACTGCTGCGCCACGTCGCGACGATCGCCGCCAAGGAGGACGAGCGCATCGGCCACGCGGTCGCCGACGCGCTGCATCGCGTGGGTGAGGAGGGCGTGGTCTCGGTCGAGGAGAGCGACCAGCCGGGCATCACGGTGGACTTCGTCGAAGGCCTGCATGTTGAGAACGGGCACCTGTCGCCCTACCTGATCCGCGATCGCATGCGGATGGAGACGGTGCTGGACAACCCCTACATCTTGATGACGACGCAGCCGATCTCGACCGTGCAGGAGCTGATGGGCGCGATCGGTCAGGTCATGCGGCGGCCGGAACCGCTGATCATTCTGGCCGAGAAGGTCGATGGGGCGGCGCTGGGCATGTTGGTGCAGAACAACCAGCACGGGACGATGGAGGCGACGGCGATCCGCGCGCCGGGCTTCGGCCACCGCCGCATCGCCTACCTGGAGGACCTGGCCGCCTTCACCGGCGGGCGCGTCATCACGCCCGAGGCGGGCTTGTCGCTGGAGCAGGTCGAGCTGGAGACGCTGGGCCGCGCGCGCCGGGTGATTGTCAGCGAGGACGCCACCACCTTCATCGAGGGCGCGGGCTCCGAGGCGTCGGTCGCCGGGCGGATGCACGAGATCTCGGTCGAGCTGGAGCGGGCGACCAACGAGACCGACATCGAGTCGTTGCGCGAGCGGCGTGCGCGGCTGTCGTCGCGGCTGGCGGTCATCCGCGTCGGCGGTGCGACGGAAGTCGAGACCAAGGAGAAGCTGCGTCGCACCGAGGGCTCGCTGGCGGCCTCGCGCGCGGCGATGTCGGAGGGCATCGTTCCGGGCGGCGGCACCGCGCTGCTGCGCGCCGAGCGCGCGCTGGCCGATGTCGGGCTGGAGGGCGACGCGGGCGCCGGCGTCGATGTCGTCCGTTTGGTGCTGGCCGATCCGCTCTTCTGGATCGCGTCCAACGCGGGCTACGATGGCTCAGCGGTCGTCGATCAGGTCCGGGCGATGCCCGACGGCCACGGGCTCAACGCGCTGACCGGCGCCTTCGGCGATCTCATCGAGTCCGGCGTGATCGACCCCGTCCGGGTCACACGCCTGTCGTTGCAGCACGCCGCCTCCGTCGCGGCGCTGATGCTGACCACGGAGGCGGTCGTCGCCGAGCAGATCATCGGCCAACCGGGTGCGATCCTCGCCCCGGGCTTCGGCGATCTGGCGGAGGGGATGGCGCGGCCGTCGTCGCCGATGTGATCGGGATTCGGCGGGTGGGACTGCCGCGGCGGTGCGGGTCTCACGCGACAAGCAACTCCGCTGCCCGGGCGCGGATGGTGTCAGCCAAGCGCGTGTCGGAGGTCATCACACCGTCATCCAGCGCTGCGACCGCGGCGGTGACAGCGGTCGTGGCGACATGACGCGCGCGGTCGGCGGGGTGTGACCACCGGCGTGCCTCGGCGACGATGTCGTCAAGGGTCACCGCGGGCAAGGACTTCTGGCCGCCGATTGCCATAGCGGCCTCGCTGCGCAGGCGAGACCACAGGACGGTCGGCACCGTGTCGTAGAGCGGCGCCAGCATGACGGTCTCCGGCGTCGGATGCAGGAGGGCGAGGTTCTTGCCGTGCGCGTCGGCGTTGCCGATCAACACGGTGTAGGTGACGGCGCGGACGAGGGTGTCGAGCTCGGCGCGGGCATCGACGGCCCATGTATCGAGCAGGCGGGTGATGTCGCGCAGCCCAGGGCCGCCGGCACGCTCGTACTTGGCGCGGCCTCCTTGCTGGTCGGGATCGATGCCGACGGCTTGGCAGAGGTCTTCCTGGTGGATCCGTCGCACCGTGCCGCTTCTGATCTCTTGGCGATCGAAGCGCGAGACGATCAGGCAATCGGTCTCGCCGAGCGCCACCAACTCGCTCTCAATGGTGGTCAGGCCCAGCGCGCGGGCCAGCGCGAGGCACTGCGCCTCTGCTGCTACCAGGCCGGGAAAGCGCAGGTCGTCGCGCTTGAGAATGTGCGTCGACGGCCGTCCGTGGAGCGGTCGCGCCCACCCGCCATCGGGCTGCGCGACGAGCAGCAGCTTGTCCTGCAGGCCGGCGAGTGACAACTCGCTGTCGTCGTCGACGCCGAGGGGGTGGTCGTCGAGATCGCTGACCGCAGCCACCAGCGTGTCTGCCGAGTACGTCTCCACCGCGAAGCGCTGCGCCTCCGGCTCCTCCTCGCTGATGACGAGCGCCCCGGCCACATCGCGGCCGTAGCGCGCGAGCAGGGCGAAGCTGTCGTTGGTCGCGACGCCCGCGCGGGCGGCAAGCGCCTGGAGGGCTTGGCCCTCGGGCAGCAACCCGATGCAGAACGCCCGTGCGTCCTGCGGGCGCACTGAGAGCGGCAGCGAGCAGGAGATGAGCGGGCTGTTCAGCTGCCATGTGTCGAGCGCCAGCTCGGTGTAGCGGCAGCGGATCTCCGGGCGGCGACGCTGCTCGAGGTCGGCGATGCGCAGGCCGTCGAGCCAGACGCCGAGCGTCCTACTTCTGGCTGCCATCGCCGGCCGGCAGCGTCACGGTGACGGTGGCGCCCAGGCGTCGCAGAGCACGCAGGGCGCGTTCGAGGACGAGCGGCGAGGCACCGGCCTCGAGCCGGGCCAGGTAGGTGCGTTCGATGTCGGCTTCCGTTGCCAGTCCTTCTTGCGTCAGCCCTCGTTGGGTCCGGGCACCGGCGATGGCACGGCCCAGGTCCTCAGGCGAGCGGACGATCCACGTGCGCGCTACGTCTGTGCTCATATCTGCACAATAGCACAATTAGACGTAATGTGCGAATATCAGCACAGGTCATCAAAGTATCACGGTGTGTTGATATACGCACAACGCTTGGTTGGGTGATGTCCGGATCAGCTGTGGTGAAACCAGGGATCGGTGTTGAGCGCGGATGCGAGGGTGGCGGCGCCGTTGCTGAGGATTGGGGGGCCGTGCGTGGTGAGGATGCGTTCGGCGGGGAGGTCGCGGAGTGGGTCGAGCGTCGGAGAGAAGCGGCTGCGGTAGAAGGCGATCTGCTGGGCGTCGCGTGGTTTCTGGGCCCACATGCGCAGCTTGCCCTCGGGGGTCGTGACCAGCGCGTCGCCGAAGGCGATCGCTGCGTGGGATGGCAGCCAGAGCGGAAGCTCGGTCCGGCGTGGGCTGCCGATGGCATAGGCGATCGTGCCGGCCGGGCCGGGGACGCCGGGCTCGATGATCGTGAAGGCCTTGGTGTCGGTGAGGCGGCTGGCGACGGTCTTCGGGCCGTGGATGTGCGCTGCGTAGCGGTCGCAGAGCGGCTCGGCCGAACGGACGTGGTAGCCGATCGTGATGAGGATGTGCGTGCTCTTGGCCGTCGCGGCCAAAGTGTCGAGGCGGGTTAGGACGCCCTCGGCGCCGTCGCCGTCGGGCAGCAGCGGGTCGACCAGGAGCAGCTCGTCGCCGGCGACGAGCGCGAAGCTTGCGACCTCGGTGCCGAACGCGTCGGCGGGATGCCAGTCGGGATGTCGCGTGGTCCAGCGCCACAGGCCGGGCGCAAGCTCGACGGCGCTCATGCCAGCTGGTCCGGGATCCGCACCGCACGGCCGGTGACATGGATGCCGCCGTCGCCCGCGTCGAGGTCGACCAAGAGGAGGCTGGGTCGGCCCAGGTCCTCGCCCTGGTAGATGGTGACCCGCACAGGTGGCGCCACCAGTTCCAGCGCGCGGAGGTAGGCGCCGAACGCGGCGGCCGCGGCGCCGGTTGCCGGGTCTTCGACGACGCCACCGACCGGGAAGGGGTTGCGTGCGTGAAAGGTCGTCGCGTCTTGGCGGAACACGAGGTCGACCGTCACCAGGTCTCGCTCCGACATGTAGGTCTTGAGCGCGTCGAAGTCATAGTCCAAGTTGGCGAGGCGCTCACGCGTACCTGCGGCGAGGATGAGGTGGCGCGCGCCGGCGAACGCGATGCGCGGTGCGAGCTGCGGGTCAAGTTCATCGGCCGACCAGTGCAGCGCGGCCAGGGCAGGGGCGACCTCGTCGTCGGTCAGCGGTGGCTCGACGTGCGGCGTGACGCTGGTGAGCGTGGCGGTGACGTCCTCGCCTTCGGCCTGTGTCCGCACGGCAACCGGGCCGGCCTGGGTGCTGAGGACGAGGTCGCCGGCACCGTCGCGCTGGGCGAGCGCGACGGCGGTCGCGATCGTCGCGTGCCCGCAGAACGGCACCTCGGCCGCCGGACTGAAGTAGCGCACGTCGTAGGTGCGGTCGGTGCCGATGCGCGTGAGGAACGCGGTCTCCGAGTAGCCGACCTCGGCTGCGATGGTCTGCATGGCCGAGCCGTCGAGCGCCGTCGCGTCGAGCACGACGCCTGCAGGGTTGCCGCCGTCTGGGATGTCGGTGAAGGCGGCGAGGCGGAGGATCTCGGTCATGTGCCGTCGAGCCTAGTCTCGTGCGTCGCTCGCGCGCGGTCGTGCGTCCGGGGCTCAACGCCCGCGGCGGGCCAGGGCGGCGCCCGAGAGGCAGAGTGCGCCGCCGGCGATCGCGAGGGACGGCGGCGTCTCGCCGAAGTACGCCCAGCCCATCAGGGTCGCCAGCGGCGGCACGAGGTAGGTCGTCGATCCCATCCGCCCGGCGCTCGTGTGCGACAGCGCGTAGGCCCACGTCGTGAACGCGATCGCTGTGGGAAAGAGCCCGAGATAGGCGGTCCACGCGAGGCCCTCGCCGCTGGCGTCGCCGAGCTCGCCCACGAGCTGGGGCGCGAACGGCAGGCAGCACATCGCACCGATCAGACACGCCAGCCAGGTGATCGTCAGCGGTGACGTCCGGCTCAGCAGTGGCTTCTGGGTGACGACGCCGCCGGCGTAGGTGACCGCGGCGACGAGGCAGAGCAGCGTGCCGGTGTTCGGCGTGAGGCCGTCGTCGGAGGTCGCCACACCGATGAGCACCGTGCCGGCGAAGGCCACCGCGCAACCGACGACCAGCGTGCGCGGGAACCCTTCGTGGAGCAGCAGGCCGGCGAGCACGGCGATGAGCACCGGCCCGACGTTGACGAGCATCGCGGCCGTGCCGGCGTCGACGTGGCGTTCGGCTTCGTTGAGCGCGACGTTGTAGATCCCGAACCAGAGCACGCCGCACAGCACGAGGCGCGGCACGTCGGCGCGTGGGGGTAGCGGCACGCGACGAACGGCGACTAGGGCGCCGAGCGCGACGCTACCGACCACCAGCCGGGCGAGCGAGAGCGCGCCGGCAGAGAAGTCGTGGCCGGCGGCGCGAATGCCGACGAACGCCGATGCCCAGAGCGTGACGGTCGTCAGCGCGGCGGCGAGGACGAGGGGGGTGGCGCGGGTGGGTGGCGGGGTCTGGACGGTGGTCGTGGCCATGAGCTTGATGACGTTGTGAGCGTGACGGTTCGGACGTCACCGCATCGTGTCGCTCTGTGCCAAACGTGCGGAGAGACGGTTTCGTGAGAGCGCGTTTCGGGGTGGTCGGCCGTGCTGTCCCCTACCGTCGACAGACACATGAGCACCGTCATCGACACCCGCGCCGAGCAGCACCTCCACGCGCTTGCCGGACCGCAGGCGCAGTTCCGTGAGCATCAGCTCGAGGCCGTGCGCGATCTCGTTGAGGACCGCGCGCGCGTCCTTTGCGTGCAGCGGACCGGCTGGGGCAAGTCGGCGGTGTACTTCGTGGCGACCGCTCTGCTCAGAGAGGCTGGCGCGGGGCCAACGTTGATCGTCTCCCCGCTGCTGGCGCTGATGCGCAACCAGATCGACGCGGCGCGCAAGCTCGGGCTGCGGGCGCACACGGTCAACTCGACCAATCGCGACGCCTGGAGCGAGGTCTCCGCGCTGCTGGAGGCCGACGCCGTCGATCTGCTGCTGATCAGCCCCGAGCGGCTCAACAACCCACAGTTCCGTGAGCAGATGCTGCCGGTCTTCGCCGCACGTGTCGGGCTGCTGGTGGTCGACGAGGCGCACTGCATCTCGGACTGGGGCCACGATTTCCGCCCGGACTACCGCCGCATCGGCGACATGCTGGACCGACTCCCCGACGGCGTCGGCGTGCTGTGCACGACGGCAACGGCCAACGACCGTGTGGTGGCTGACGTCTCCGAGCAGCTGAGCGCTGGTCGGGACGCCGGCGAGCTGCGGACCTACCGCGGCGCGTTGGGCCGTTCGAGCCTGCGCTTCGAGGTCGTCGACCTGCCGTCCCAGGCCGATCGCCTGGCCTGGTTGGCCGAGCGCCTGCCCGAGCTGCCGGGCTCGGGCATCGTCTACACCTTGACCAAGCGCGACGCCGACCTCGTCGCCACGTGGCTGTCGGGGCGTGGCATCGCGGCCGAGGCCTACAGCGGCGAGGTCGAGACCGATCGGCGCATCGACGTCGAGGATCGGCTGCTGCGCAACGAGCTCAAGGCGGTCGTGGCGACCAGCGCCCTTGGCATGGGCTATGACAAGCCTGACCTCGGCTTCGTGGTGCACTACCAGGCGCCTGGCTCGGTCATCTCCTATTACCAGCAGGTCGGCCGTGCGGGGCGCGGCATCGACCGTGCCGAGGTCGTGCTGCTGCGCGGGGCCGAGGACAAGCGCATCCAGGACTTCTTCATCGAGCAGGCGTTTCCGCGCCGCGAGGTGGTCGATCGCGTGTTGGGGTACTTGGATGACGTTGGCGGCGACGGCGGGACGACCCAGGAGCTGATGGCGCAGGTCAACCTCGGCAAGAGCCGGATCGAGGGGTTGTTGAAGGTGTTGGATGTCGAGGGCGCCGTCGGCCGTGTCGGCACACGCTGGATCGCGCAGCCGGGGGCCTCCTGGACCTACGACGCCGAGCGCTATGGGCGCATCACCGAGCTGCGGCGGCGCGAGCAGGCGGCGATGGCCGCGTTCGGCTCCGACGGCCGTTGCCTGATGCGCGCGCTGCAGGAGGAGCTCGATGATCCGGACCCCCGAGATTGTGGGCGCTGCTCGGTCTGCACCGGCCCGCGGTTCGACGGGCCGCTGGATCCGATCCTCGTGCGCGACGGCGCGCTGCATCTGCGGTCACGCCCGGTGGTGCTCGACGTCAAGAAGATGGCGCCCGACGCCGAGGGCCGGATGAAGAAGGTGCCCGAGGAGGTGCGTGCCGAGGAGGGGCGTGCGCTCGCGCGGCTGGGGGATGGGGGCTGGGATCCACTCGTGCAGCGCGGACGAGCCGGCGGACGCTTTGACGATGACTTGGTCGCCGCTGCTGCGGAGTCCGTGCGGAGCTGGGGTGCGCCGGTGCGCTGGGTGACCGCCGTGCCGTCGCTGCGCTCGGGTCCGCTCGTGCCGGAGTTCGCGCAGCGGCTGGCGGGGGCGCTTGGGCTGCCGTTCGCGCCGGTGCTGCAACGCGTGAGTGACGGGCCGCCGCAGCGCGAGATGGCCAACGCGCCCCAGCAGGTCGCCAACGTGCGTGGGGCCTTCGCGGTCGCCGGCGCCATGCGCTCCGAGCCGGTGCTGCTCGTCGACGACATCCGCTTCAGCGGCTGGACGCTGGCGATGGTGGCCGGCCAACTGCGGCAGAAGGGCGCCGGCCCCGTCTTTCCGTTTGCGCTGGCGACAGCGTTCTAAGGGCACCGAAGTTCAGCTGCGGCCACGGCCCGACAAGGGGGTACCGGAACCGTGGCCGCAGCGCGATGGTCCGGGAACAGGAGCCTTTGGTCACTACCGCAACGGTGGGAACTGGGTCATCAGCGTCCGCATGCGGGCGTCAGGCGACGGAACCGGCTGATCGCCGAGGGCGGTGACGGGCTCCAGGCCGCGCAGCGCGCCAGTGGTCAAGATGGCGTCAGCGGTGCCGAGCTCGGTCAGGTCGAGCGGACGCTCGGCGGTTGGGATGCCCAAGTCCTCCGCCCACGCCAACGCACGTGCCCTCGTCACGCCCGGCAGGATCCGGCCGTCCAGCGGTGGCGTCACGAGCGTGCCGTCGATCCACGCCAGAACGTTGGCCCGCGTCGTCTCCAACACGCCACCGTCAAGGTCGACGAGCAACGGGACGGCACCGATCTCCGTCGCGCGATCATCGAGCGCGTCGATCAGCTGCCGGTCACGCCACTTCCGATCGCCCAGGCCGCCGGGCACGACGACGGGCGCCAGGCGCTGTGTCCCGTCACCGGGCGCCGGCAGCGGCGCGACCTGCAGGCCGATCTCACCGGTGGGATCGAGCAAGACGCGCAAGCGGCACGGGCCGCCCTGCTCGAGTGCGGTGTGACGGACGAGCGCGGCGAGCGCGTCGGGCAGGGTGACGCCGTGGAGCGCCGCAGCGGCGTCG
Source organism: Baekduia sp. (assembly GCF_035996765.1). Lineage (NCBI taxonomy): Bacteria > Bacillati > Actinomycetota > Thermoleophilia > Solirubrobacterales > Baekduiaceae > Baekduia > Baekduia sp. Next base: position 28,560 of record NZ_DASYJG010000096.1, on the reverse strand, counting down.
GCCAACCGCGCCAGGTGCGCCTCCACCGCCACGGCCTGCCCGTCGAGTACCAGGATGGTTTCGAGCACGCCGGCGACCGGATCGGGACGCGGGACGGGATGGGCGCCGAGGCGCGGGGGAACGAGTGGGAGGTGCACCGCTGCCCTGGCGCCACCCTCTGTCGCTCCCTCCAGCTCGGCGCCGATCGCTGCCAGCAGCGGCCCGGCCTTGGCCAGCGCCTCGGCGGCCTCGGCGGCAGGGTCGGAGTCGGCGACGACGCCGCCGCCGACGTCGAGCCAGGCATGGCCATCAACAAGCTCGAACGTCCTGATCGCCACGCTCAGCTCGAGGCCCGCGGCCGGGCTAGCGAAGCCGATCGCACCGCAGAACGCCTGTCGCGCGGTGCTCTCCAACGTGCTGATGACGTCCATCGCCGCGAGCTTCGGCGCGCCAGTGACCGAGCCCGGCGGAAACAGCGCCGCGACCATCGCGCCATCACCTACATCTTGACGCCGCCGGCCACCCACCTCGCTGACGAGATGCCAGACGCCGGCGTGCGGCCGGACCTCCGCCAGCGCCGTCACCGCGATCGACCCCGGCTCGCTGATGCGGCCGAGGTCGTTGCGCATCAGGTCGACGATCATGATGTTCTCGGCACGGTCCTTCGCCGCGCCGGCCAGCTCGACCCGCTGCGCCTCGGCAGCCGTCGCATCCGCCGGGCGCGGTCGCGTCCCCTTGATCGGGGCCGTGCGTATGACGTCGCCGGTCCGCGCCACGAACAGCTCCGGCGACAGGCTCGCCACCGCACCCCACGGCCCGGCCAGCCACGCCCCGCGATCCGGTGCCAGCGCCTCGACGCCCCGCGTGAACAGGTCGACGGCCTCGCCCTCGACGCTTGCGTGCAGCCGCAGCGACAGGTTCGCCTGGAAGAGATCGCCTGCGGCGATCCGCTCGCGGCATGCCTCCACCGCGCGGGCATGCGCGGCCGGCGAGGGGCTCGCGCGCCACGGCCCGGACACGACCCGCCGCGGTCCGTCGACGCCTGCCGCCACCCGCGTCGACAGCTCCGCCCGGCGTTGCTCCAGTACACCGGCCCGCGCGTCGCTCCACAGGGCCTCGAACCACCAGCGGCCGTCGGCGTCGCAGCGCAGCACATGGTCATAGAACGCGAGCATCGCCGCCGGCAACCGCTCGTCGGCCGGTGCGGGAGGCGGCGGCCCGAGCGTCTCCAGCCGATGGCCCAGGCCGTAGCCCAGCGCACCGAACCAGCCACCGCCGACAAAGCCTGCCGGCAGCTCACCGCGCAGCGGTGGCTGCTCGTCGAGCAGCGCGAAGGGATCCTCGCGCTTGGGGTCGGCGATACGCACCGGCTCACCGCCGGCCAACGCCGTCGCGCCCGCCCAGCGACCCACCAGCGCGAACGGCCGGGCGTCTTCCCGCATCAGCAGCCCCGCGTGCGCTGCCGGAACGTCGCCGTCCAGCGCGACACGCACCGCGCGGACCGCATCCCGTTGCCCATCCATTGCGGGGTCTGGCCCCGTGGAGGTGCCAGCGGCGATGGGGGTGGACAAAGGCTGCATCCCCATCATTGTCGCGCGCGGCGTCCGTCGGCCGACGTTAGAGTCGCCAGATGGCCACTGATGCCACGCCGGCGCGCGGGCGGCCCAGGAGCGCGGAGGCCGATCAGGCCATCTTCGCTGCGACGCGCCGGATGCTCGACGAGGCGGGTTACCACGGGCTGACGGTCGAGGGGGTGGCGGCGGAGGCCGGGGTGGCCAAGACCACCATCTACCGGCGCTACGCCAACAAGGCGCTGCTCGTGCTCGATGCGATGAGCCAGTCGGCGCGTGATGCGCCCGTCGCCCTGCCCGACACCGGGACGTTTCGCGGTGACCTGCTCGCCGTCGCCCATCTCGTGCGGGCGGAGATCGCGCCGAGCTCGCCATCGTCGGTCGGGGCCGCGCTCCTTGGCGAGGCCAGCCAGGACGTCGCCGTCGCCGAGCGGCTGCGCGACTTCGCCGACTTCCGCTTCGACCAGGGTCGGCCGGTCTATGACCGTGCGAAGGCACGCAACGAGCTGCGCGAAGACGCCGACTGGCGCGTCGTGGCCGAGCTGCTCGCCGGCTGGATCTTCCACGCCTCGATCGTCAGCCGCCGCCCGCCCGATGACGCGGGGCTCGCGCACGCCGTCGAGCTGGTGGTCTGCGGTCTCCGACCCCGCTGACCGCAGACGTCCACGCGAGCGCCGTACGAGCGCCGGACTAGACTGATCGGCATGCTTGACCGGCGCGTGGTGGTCCGGACGTTGCTCGGCGGCGCGGGGATGGTGGCGCTGCTTGCCCTTGTCGTCGGCGTGGCCAACGTCGTCGTGCTGCTCGGCGGTCGCGGTGCCAAGACCGATCCGCGGGCCGTGCCGCATGCCCAGGCCGCGCTGGTGCTCGGCGCGTTGGTGGCGCCCGACGGCCGGCCCTCCGGCATGCTCGAGGACCGCATCCGTGCCGCGGCCGCGCTGTATCGCGAGGGCCGTGTGGACAAGGTGCTGGCGTCCGGTGATCACGGGCGCCCGGACTACGACGAGGTCAACGCCATGCGGCACGAGCTCGTCCGGCTCGGCGTGCCCGACGGCGACGTCTTCACCGATCACGCCGGCTTCGCCACGCTCGACAGCGTCGTCCGGGCTCGCAAGGTCTTCAACGTCCACAGCGTGGTCGTCGTGACCCAGCCGTTTCACATGCCGCGTGCGCTGTGGCTCGCCCGCCGCGCCGGGTTGACGGCCTACGGCCTCGAGGCCGGAAGCGGGAGCAGCTACGGCAGCAAGGGCACCGTCGCGCGCGTTCGCGAGGTCTTCGCGCGCACCAAGGCCGTCGGCGACATCGTCACCGGCGCGCAGCCGAAGTTCCTCGGACCGCGCATCGACATCGCCGGCAGCGCCGCCGCCAGCCGCGGCTGAGCGACCGGCGGGGTCGGCGGGGTGGGCGGGCCGTTTAACATCCTCCGACCGATGTCGCCCCGCGCCCTCCTGCTGGCAGCCGCCGTCGCGGCCGCGACCCTCGTCGCCTGCGGCAGCGATGGTGACGGCGCCGGAGCGAACGCGAACACTGCAACCGCCGACGGGACCACGACCGTGGCGACGCCGGCCGCCACGAACCGTGGCGTCAAGCTCGTCAAGGTCGGCAGCTTCGACCAGCCGCTCTACGTCACCGCGCCCCCGGCCGACAAGCGGCGGATCTTCGTCGTCGGGCAAGGCGGGGAGATCGACGTCGTCCGCGTCGGCCGCAAGCTCTCGACGCCGTTCCTCGACATCCGCAGTCAGGTCACGGCTGGTGGCGAGCAAGGGCTGCTCGGCCTTGCCTTCGCGCCCGACTACGCACGCTCCGGGTTGTTCTATGTCTACTTCACCGGCAAGGACACCAAGGAGCATCTGGTTGAGTTCCATCGGAAGTCCGACGACCTCGCCGACCCTGCCAGCGCTCGCACCGTCTTCGTCCACGACGATCCCGAGCCCAACCACAACGGCGGCCAGCTCGCCTTCGGCCCCGACAACTTCCTCTACGTCGGCACCGGCGACGGCGGGGGCGGCAACGACCAGCACGGCGCCCGCGGCAACGCACAGAACCTCCGCTCCCCGCTGGGCAAGATCCTGAGAATCGATCCTCGTGCCAGCGGCGACAAGCCGTTCAGTGCGCCGTCGAGCAACCCCTTCGTCAACCGCGCCGGCGCGCTGCCCGAGATCTACGCCTACGGCCTGCGCAACCCCTGGCGCTTCTCGTTCGACCGTGCCAACGGCGACCTCGTCATCGGCGACGTCGGCCAGGACGCCGTCGAGGAGATCGACTTCGCCCGCAAGGGCACCGCGCGCGGCGCCAACTTCGGCTGGCGCCCCTACGAAGGGCGCCACCGCAACTTCAACGAGCCGGCGCCCGGCGCGAAGTTCCCCGTCATCACCAAGAGCCACGACGACGGCTGGTGCTCGATCACCGGCGGCTACATCGTGCGCGACCGCGCGGTCGGAGGCCTCTACGGCCGCTACGTCTACGGCGATTACTGCAAGGGCCAGCTGCGCAGCGCCCGCCTCTCCGGCGGCAAGGCCAGCGGCGACCAGCCGATCCCCGGACTTCCCACCATCAGCGGTCTGGACTCCTTCGGCCAGGATGCTGCCGGCCGCGTCTACGTCGTCTCCCAGACCGGTGCGGTCTACCGGTTCGCCGCCCGCTGACGGCGCGCCTGGGCCCGCGCGCGCCAGGGCGTGACGGCGCCCGGCCTCGCTGCCGTGCGTGCCGGCTGGCACAAGGCCTCGAACGCCGCCTCGAGGTCGCGGGCGATCGCCGCCACGTCCTCGACGACCTCGGCGTCGGCCGCCAGCCCGAGCTGCAGCCGTCCGGCATAGGAGACCGCCCCGATCGTCAACGCGTGGCCGTGCAGCAGCGGGACCATTGGATGCACGCCGAGCAGCGGCCGGCCGAGCAGCGACAGCTCCGTCGGCGGCCCGGGGACGTTGGAGACGACGAGCGTGAACGGCACCGCGCGCAGGGCCGAGCGCGCGACCAGCCGCCGTCCCGGGCCGGGCAGCGCGTCGGCGGCGCGGCCGAGCGCCTCCAGGAGGCCGGCGTCGCCGCCCGTCTTGGCTGCGGCCGTTCGCGCGCGGATGAGCTTGAGCACGCGCTCGACGTCGGGCTCGCCCACCGGTAGTTCGACACCCAGGAACGAGATGCGGTTGCCCAGCGCAGGGTCCTCGCCGGCGCGGACGCTTACCGGCACGAGCGCGCGGACCGTCTCCGGCGCCTCGCCTCGCCGGCGCAGCGCGCCGCGCAAGGTGATCGCCACCGCCGCGAGCAGCATGTCGTTGATCGTCGCGCCACGGCGCCGTCCCGCCGCGCGCGCGGCCTCGAAGGACACGTCGGCGTAGGCCAGGGCCCGGCGCGGGGTCAGCGAGTGCTCCAGGCTCGTCGGCGCCGCAGGACGCGCCAAGCCGTCGAGCGCGCGAGCGGCGTCACGCAGGACGGTGGTGGCGCGATCTCCGGAAGAGGCGGCGGCGTCGGGCGCGGCCTCGCCCCACAATGCGCCCGCCACTTCCCGCGCCGCCGCGCCCGCGGCGCGGGCCCGCGTCCCGATGGTGGCGCGCAGCGCCTCGCCGGCACCCGGAGCGGCCGACGGGATCCAGACGTCGGCCGCGGCGCTCTCGTCTTGGCGCCCGAAGAGCAGACGGGCGACCGCGATCGCGGCGACGCCGTCGATCAGCGCGTGGTGGGCCTGGCCGACGATGGCGAACCCGCACGCGCCGCTGTCCTCGCCCTCGGCCAGCCCATCGACGAGGTACATCCGCCACAGCGGGCGGTCTTCCGGCAGCGGTTGCGACACCAGCGCTCCCGCAACCTCGCGCAACTCCGCCGCCCCTCCCGGCGCCGCCAGCGTCACCCCGAAGACGTGGTGGGCGACGTCGAAGCCCGGGTCATCAGCCCAGAACGGCCCGCCGAGGGCCGGGCGCACCAGCCGGCGGCGAAAGCGCGGGACGGCGTGCAGCCGCGCGTCGAGGTGGCGGCGCAACGCCGCGACGGTCGGCGTGCCACCGACGTCCCGACCCTGCGCGTGCGCGACGCCTCCGAACCGCAACGTCCAGCCGACGTGCAGGGGCGCCTGCGGCGTCTCGAGATCCAGGAAGGCCAGGTCCAGCGCGGTGGGGCGGTCCACGAAGGGCGCATCCTCTCGCACAAACGTCCAGGGCTGCCAATCCAGGCCTCAAGATTGTTCGGGCCTTGTCGCTTAAAAGGCGAGAGGCGCCCCCTCGGGGACGCCTCGAACAAGCAACTCGCCGTGTAGGAACTTAGTTCTTGTAGCCCACGGTGCACCCCCAAAGACGTTCGCGCTGCGCACCACCGCAGCGACTTGCGGACGGACGGATATCAGTACGACGACGGCGCCCCGCCTGCCAGCAGCGGCGCCGTTTCGTCATGACGGGGCCAGTTTCTGCCCCAAACGTCCATCGCGCCATCCCCAGAAATGGGGATCGGACATGTCTATGGACGGATGTCCTATCCGTTCGGTTTTATGTGCCCTTGGCGTCCAAACCTGCGATATGCAGGGCTTTTTGACATTTCAGCGCCGGTCGGCGTCTGAAGTGTGACCGTGGACGATCAGGCAGCCTGCGGGAGCGCGTAGCCCCGCACACGGGCGTCGAAGTCGAGCTCGCGCTCGAAATCGGCGTCCGTGGTGTGCTGAAACTGCAGCCCGCTGCGCTCGACGATGCGGATGAACGTCTCGACCAGGTCACCATCGAGCTGGGCGCCGGAGACGCGACGCAGCTCGGCGATCGCCTCGGCCTGGGAGACCGGATCGCGGTAGGAGTCGCGGGCGGTCATCACGTCGTAGGTGTCGGCGATCGAGATCATCTTCGACAGCAGGGGGATCTTCTCGCCAGTGAGGCCGCGGGGGTAGCCGCGGCCGTCGATGCGCTCGTGGTGGGCGAGGATGATCTCCGCCACCGGCCCGTAGCCGTTGATGCGGCGCACGAGGCGCGCGCCCTGGTAGGGATGGGTGCGGACGATCTTCCAGTCGTCGTCGTCGAGCTTGCGGTTGGCGAGCAGGATGCGGTCCGGGAAGGCGAACTTCCCGATGTCGTGCAGCAAGCCGGCGGTGTGGACGAGCTCCTGCTCGGCGGGCGTACAGCCGACGTCCTCGGCGATGGCGCGGGCGTAGCGCGCGACGGCGGCGCTGTGGCGGGCCGTCATGCGATCGCGCAGCGACAGCGTCTGGACCAGCGCGGCGAGGACGCCGACCTGCAGCGAGGCGAGTTGCGTCGAGCGCGCCTCGAGCTGCTCGGCGCGATCCTGGGAGAGCAGCAGCTCCCGCGTCAGGATCTGGAAGAGGAAGAGGGCGATGAGGACCGCGACCAGGGCGGGAAGGCCGACGGTCTGGTAGGTCGCGGCGCTGATGACCGTCAGGGCGCCGGCGAGCGCCTCAGAGGGCATCAGCGGGACGAGGATGGTCCGCACCGAGCGGTTGAGCGGCACGCCGTCGGTCCAGACGTGCGGGACGGCGATCAGCAGGAAGTTCAGGAGGTTGACGCCGGCGAAGACGGCCGCGACGCCAAGGGCCTGGTTGACGCCGTCGCCGCCATCGACGTGCAGGGCGCGGGCGGCGAGGCCGCCGGCCAACGGGAAGACCGAGAACGTGCTGGCGTTGGAGAGGAGCGCCGCCGGCTTGTCGCGCAGGCGATGCGCATCGGTGGCGACGGTCAGCAGGCCGATCGCCACGGCGGGCGCCGGTCCGAGGACGACCATCGCCAGGACGAGCGCGATGAACGACCCGGTGAGGCGCATGCTCGCGGTCTCGATCGCCATCGCGTCGGAGGCGATCGCGAGCGCGGCGAGGAGGACGACGAGCCCGGCCGGATCCCAGTCTGAGGCACGGGAAGTCACCACGGCACCGGCAAGCGATGCCGCGAGGAGCAGTCCGTGCATCACGACGAGGGTCCTACGGCCCATTACGCCCCGCTTATCGGCCCATTTGGCCAAATCCTTAGTCGGAGCCGCACCGCGTCGCGGCCGGGCGGGCCTTTACATTGGGCACGTGTCGCCGGTAAGGAGATCGCTTCGCGTGCGCGGGTTCCCGGCGCTTGCGACGTCGTACGCGATCAACGAGCTGGGCGACAACCTGGGCGTCGTTGCCCTGGCGATCCTGGTCCTTGATCGGACCGGCTCGGCCCTGGCGGTGACCGCGCTGTTCGTGGCCGGCAAGTTCGTGCCGGCGTTCGTTGCCCCGGCGCTGACCGCCGGTCTCGACCACCAGCGCGTCAGCCGCGTGCTGCCGGCGCTCTACGCGCTGGAGGCGGGCGCGTTTGCTGGGCTGGCCGCCCTCGCGGACTCGTTCTGGCTCCCGGCGGTCTTGCTCTTCGCGTTTGCCGACGGGCTGATGGCGCTCACCGCACGCGGGCTCTCCCGGGGCGCTATCGCGGCGGTCCTGACCCCAGCGGGCGCCTTGCGCGAGGGCAACGCGCTGATCAACGTCGCCTTCGCGGTCATGAGCGCGGCCGGGCCGGTGCTCGCCGGCCTGATCGTGCACGAGTGGGGCGTGGCGACCGCGCTGTGGCTCGACGCGGCGTCGTTCATGGCCGTGGCCGTCCTGCTGCTGGCCAGCGCGCGCAGCCTGCCCGAGCCCGAGCAAGGCCCGCGTGAGCGCTGGCGTGCGCGCGTGCGCGACGGCCTGGAGTACGTGCGCGACCATCCGACGGTCGGGCGGCTGATCGTCGGTCAGTCGGTCGCGATCCTCTTCTTCACGCTGATCATTCCGATCGAGGTCGTCTACGCGAAGGAGACGCTGAACTCCACGAGCCTCGGCTTCGGCGTCCTGATCGCGGCATGGGGTGCTGGGATCGTTCTCGGCTCGGCGCTCTTCGCTCGGGCCCGGGGGCGGTCGATGAGAACGCTCGTGCTGGTCTCGACCGCGGCGATCGGCGCCGGCTACGCGGTGATGGCGGGCGCACCGACGCTGCTGGTCGCCTGCTTGGGGTCGGTGCTCGGGGGCACGGGCAACGGCGTTCAGTGGGTTGCGGTGATGACGGCGCTGCAGGAGGCCGTCGAGGACCGCTATCAGGCGCGTGCCGCGGGCCTGCTGGAGTCGGCGGCGGCGGCCGTGCCCGGCGTGGGCTACATCGTCGGGGGCGTGCTGACGGCGGCGGTGTCGCCGCGGCTGGCCTACGCGGTCTCGGCGGTCGGCGTGGCCGTGGTCGTCGTCCTGTGGGCGCGGCGGCCGATCGTGCCCGATCGCGTCTCGGTCTGAGCGGCGCGGCCGCGTAGGCTGGGCCCATGGCCGACCCGCTCGCCGAGCATGACGTGGAGCTGGTCCGGGCCGCCAACCCCTCGCCGCTGACGCTGTCGGGAACCAACACGTGGTTGGTCGGGCGCGATCCGTGCTGGGTGGTCGATCCGGGGCCGGATCTCGACGAGCACGTGGCCGCGGTGTTGGAGGCGGCCGCGGCACGCGGTGGCGTCGGCGGGATCGCGGTGACCCACGACCATGCCGACCACGTGGGCGCGGTGCCGGCGCTCGTGGCGGGTGCGGGCGGCGACGTCGCTGTCTTCGCCGCTCGGCTCTCCGGCGCGGTGCCGACCGGCGATGGGGACGCGGTCGGGTCGCTGTTGCGGACGATCGCGGTCCCCGGCCATGCGCCCGACCTGCTCTGCTTTGCGCTGGGCGATGCGGTCTGCTTCACCGGCGACGCGGTGCTTGGCGAGGGCAGCGTCTTCATCGCTCCCGACCCGGGCGCGCTGGCGGGCTACCTCGCCGGGTTGGAGCGGCTGCGCGAGCACGGCTTCGCGCTGCTCGCGCCGGGTCACGGGCCGCTGGTGCTCGATGCCGACGCCAAGCTCGCGGGCTATCTCGACCATCGCCGGGACCGCGAGCGCCGCCTGGTCGCGGCGCTGGACGGCGGCGCGCGCACCCTCGACGCGCTGCTGGACGCGGCGTGGGACGACGTCCCGGAGGCGCTGCGCCTGCCCGCGACGGTGACGCTGGTGGCCCATCTCGACAAGCTCGCCGAAGAAGGCCGGCTGCCCGATGGCGTCGAGGGCCGGCCCGCGTGGTTTGCGCAGCTCGGCCGTCACGCGCATTGATGCGGCGACGGCGCGTGCGGTCTACCCTTGACCGTCGATGCTCGCCAACGCCTACGCCATCTTCATCTGCGTCGTCTGCGTCGTCGGGATCATCTGGATCATCTGGGTGATGCGCCACGGCGACGAGGAGCGTCACGAGGAAGACCGCGCGCGGCTCTTCTTCGACGAGCACGGCCATTGGCCCGACGAGACGCCTGAACAGGCGGCGGCGGAGCGTGCGGCGATTGCCGCGACGGCTGGTGCGCCGGTGCCGCCGGTGAGCCACGCCTCGCCGGACGGCCTCGTCTAGGCCCGACGCAGGTTGCTCTCGGCCAGCGCCATCGCCGCGGTGAGCGGTGTGGTGCCGGCCGTGTGGGCGTCGTCGTAGATGCGGCGCAGCGTGTCGCCGATGCCGGCCACGCGGGCGGTCGCGCGGTCGGGGTCATAGCCCTCGGGGTCGAGCTCGACCGCGATGTTGACGATGCCGCCCGCGTTGGCGACGAAGTCCGGCGCCCACAGGACGCCACGCTCGCGCAGGAGGTCGGCGACGTCGGAGGCCGCGAGCTGGTTGTTGGCGGCGCCGGCGACGGCCGGCGTCTGCAGTTGCGGAACGCTCTCGTGGTCGAGCACGCCGCCGAGCGCGCAGGGAACCAGGACGTCGACGGCGGCGATCATCGCCTTGGCCGGCGTGGTCCACCGTGCGCCGAGGCGCTCGGCCTCGTCGCGCTTGGTCGGATCGATGTCGGCGACGACGAGCCGGGCGCCGGCCTTGGCCAGGAGCCTGGCGACGCGAAGCCCGACGTGGCCGAGGCCGACGACGGCGATCGTACGTCCTCGCAGCGACGCGGAGTCAAACGCGCGCTCGACGGTCGCCTCGATCGCGTGCAGGACGCCGAGCGCCGTGTAGGGACTCGGGTCGCCGGAGCCGCCGGCGCGGCGCGAGAGGCCGCTGACGTGGCTCGTGGCCTTGGCGATGACCGTCATGTCGCGCGTCGAGGTGCCGACGTCCTCGGCGGTGACGTAGCTGCCGCCGAGGCGCTCGACGGTCTCGCCGAAGTCCAGGAGCGCGGCGCGCCGGCGCTTGGCGTCCAGCGGCTTGCCGGGGTGCAGGACGATGACGCCCTTGCCGCCGCCGAGCGGCAGGCCGGCGACCGCCGACTTGTAGGTCATGCCCTCCGACAGCCGCAGCGCGTCACGGATCGCCGCGCGGTTGTCGTCATAGGTCCACATCCGGCAGCCGCCCAGCGAGGGGCCGCGGACCGTCGAGTGGACGGCGACGATGCAGAAGAGCCCCGTGCGCGGGCCACGCCGCACGTAGAGCTCCTCGTGGTCGAGTGTCGCGAGGTAGCGCTCGATGGGGGCGACCTTAGCGCCGGCGGGTGTCAGCCGGCGGGCGTGACCGCTGCGCCCTGGGCGATGGGGTCAGCGACCGCGGGCGTCGAGCTCGCCGGGGCAGTCGTGCCGCCGGCGCCGGTGGCGGGTGCTGCGCCGGAGCCGGAAGTGGTGGTGGTCGTCGCGCCGGAGGTGCCGGTGGCCGTCGTCGTCTCGGTCCCGCTGGCCGTCGTGCTGCCTGCGCCGGTCGTCGTGCCGTTGCCCGAGGTCGCCGTGCCCGTTGAGGTCGTCCCGCCGCCCGCGGTCCCGGTCGGGGCGTCGCTGGTCGTCGTCGCATCGTCGCCGGGCGCCTGCAGTCCGCCGGTCGTCGCCTCGAGCTTCGGAACGTCGGCCCCCGTCGACGAGATCGGCTCGTCCCCGGCCGTACGCACATGCGCGACGTGTGGTGCGACCGCGGCGCCATGGGAGGTCTTCACGTGCGTGGGCACGGCGACGTGGCGTCCCGGATCGATCCGCTGCCGCGTGGCGATCGGAACCGTCGCGTGCGTCGGAGCCACGTGGCTGACATGGGCTGCGGGCGTGCGGTGATGGTCGACCTTCTGCTCGACCGTCGCCGCCCCGCCGCCGACGACCGCGGCCGCCGCCATCACCGCGGCGACCTTGCCCGCGGTCGCGGCCACCGCGCCGGTGCCGATCGTCGCCGCGGTGGTCCCACCGGCCGCAGCGCCGGCGCCCCCGCCGAGGACCGCGGCGCCGCCGCCGGCGGCCGCGCCGGAGCCGGCGCCGCCGATCCCGAGGATCTTGGCGATCGCGGTCAGCGGCCCCGAGGCCGGTGCCAGGCCGTTGAGCTGCTTCTCGATGCCGCGCAGCGCGGTGCGGTAATCCCGGCAGCCGGCGCACTCGCGCAGGTGCTTGCGCGACCGTCCGCTGGCCCGCACGCCGCGGTCAAAAGCCGCGGCGAGGTCGTTCCGGATCTCCACGCACGCGGTGTCGCGGGCCTCGATGGCCTCCACAAGCCCGACGCGCGCACGCACCAGCAAGGACTTGATCGCCGGGACGGTGACGCCCAGCGCCTCGGCCAGGTCGTTGTAGGACAGGCCCTCCATCTCGCGCATCAGCAGCGCTGAGCGCTGCTGCTCGGGCAAGGCACGGACGTCGACGATCAGCCGACGCAGATCCTCGCGCCGGTCCGCCTCGGCCATCGGGTCCGACGGTACGCCGCGGTTGACCTCGTAGATGTGCTCGGGTGCGGGCGCGGGCCGTCGGATCTGGTCGATGCAGCGGTTGTGGGCCACGCGGTAGAGCCAGGCCCGCAGCGCGATCGGCCGCCGGTCGGCCCGCAGTGCGTCGTAGGCCCGCAGGAAGACGTCCTGCAACACGTCCTCGGCGTCGGACCGTGAGCCGCTGAGCATCTGCCGCGCGTAGGCGAACAGCCGCTGGCGGTACCGGTCGTGGATGATCCCGAACGCCTCCTCGTGGCCGGCGCGAAAGAGCGCCACGAGTTGGTCGTCGCTGCGCAGGCGCAGCAGCGGGCCGGCGAGCGAGACGCGGCCGAGACCGACGGGATGGGATAGCGCTGAAGCTTCCACAGTGATCCTCCGCCAACTCTAACGGCGCAGGAAACGGAAGGTTCCGCGTTTCTCAGAAAATCTTCACGCGCTTCCGAGCTTGACCATCACGTGCTTGACCTCGGTGTAGTCCTCCAGCGCGTACATCGAGAGGTCCTTGCCGTAACCCGACTGCTTGAAGCCGCCGTGGGGCATCTCGGAGGCCAGCAGGCCGTGGTTGTTGATCCACACGCAGCCGAAGCGCAGGGCGTTGGAGACGCGCATCGCGCGGCCGATGTCGTTGGTCCAGACCGAGGAGGCCAGGCCGTAGGGCGTGCCGTTGGCCCAGGCGATCGCCTCCTCCTCGTCGCTGAAGCGCTGGACGGTCAGCACGGGGCCGAAGATCTCGTGCTGGATCATCTCGTCGTCCTGGTGCATGTTGGCGACGACCGTCGGCTCCAGGTAGAAGCCGGGCAGGTCGGGCTCGTTGCCGCCGGTGACGACTTCGGCGTGTGACGGCTTGCGCTCCAGGAAGCCCTCGACGCGGTCGCGCTGGCCCTCTGAGTTGAGCGGGCCGAGCGTCGTGTCGGGCGACTGCGTGTCGCCCAGGACGTAGCCCTTGGCCTCCTCGGCCAGCCCGGCGACGATGTCGTCGTAGCGCTTGGGGGCGACCAGCACGCGCGTGGCGGCCGTGCAGTCCTGGCCGGCGTTGTAATAGGCGAAGCCGGCGATCTCCTCGACGACCGCGGCGACGTCGACGTCGTCGAAGACGACGACCGGCGCCTTGCCGCCGAGCTCGAGGTGCACGCGCTTGAGCGAGTCGGCGGCGGACTTGGCGACGGCCTTGCCGGCGGCCACCGAGCCCGTGATGGACACCATGTCGACGCCGTCGTGCGACACGATCGCCTTGCCGACGTCATCACCGCCGAGCACGACGTTGAGCACGCCCTTGGGCAGGATCTCGGCGGCCAGCTCGGCGACGCGGACGATCGAGACCGGCGTCGACGGCGCCGGCTTGAGCACGACGGTGTTGCCGGTCGCCAGCGCGGGGCCGATCTTCCACACCACCATCATCAGCGGGTAGTTCCACGGCGCGATCTGGCCGACCACGCCGACGGGCTCGCGGCGGATGATCGAGGTGTAGCCCTCGAGGTACTCGCCCGCGGGCTTGCCCTCCATCGTCCGCGCGGCGCCCGCGAAGAAGCGCAGGTTGTCGACCCAGACCGGCAGCTCGTCTTCCTTGACGGCCTCGATCGGCTTGCCGGCATTTAGCGACTCCAGCTGCGCGATCTCCTCGCCGTGTGCCTCGATCGCGTCGGCGAGCTGCAGCAGCGCGAGCGCGCGCTCGCCCGGCGTGGTCGCGGCCCAGCCCGGGAAGGCGCGGCGGGCGGCGGCGACGGCGCGGTCGACGTCGACGTCTCCCGAGGACGCGGCCTGCCAGCTCTCCTGGCCGGTCGCGGGGTTCAGGACAGGGCTCGTGGCGCCTTCGGCGGCCTCGACGAACTCCCCGTCGATGAAGTTGCGCAATGGCTGGGTGGCGGTGGCGCTCATGCGTTCGAACGTATCACCGCCTAGTCTTCCCGCCCGAGAACTCGGCCCGCCCGCCCATGAGAGGAACGCCCAGCTTGACCAACGTCGTCATCACCTCCGCCGCGCGCACCGCGATCGGCTCCTATGGCAAGTCGCTTGCGGGCGTCGCGCCGACCGATCTGGGCGCGACGGCTGCGAAGGCCGCCATCGAACGCGCCGGCATCGCGCCCGAGCAGATCGAGCACGTCGTGTTCGGCAACGTCATCCACACCGAGACGGCCGACGCCTACATGGCGCGCGTCGTCGGCATGAAGGCGGGCATCCCGAAGGAGACGCCGGCCTTCACCGTCAACCGCCTGTGCGGCACGGGCGTCCAGGCGCTCGTCAGCGCCTGCCAGGCGATCCAGACCGGCGAGGCCGACGTCACGCTCGCCGGCGGCGCGGAGTCGATGAGCCGCGCGCCGATGTGGCTGACGCAGGGTCGCTGGGGCTCGAAGATGGGCCCGGCGCCGGTGGTCGACCCTGTCCAGGGCGCGCTCACCGATCCGTTTCACGACATCAAGATGGGCGTCACCGCCGAGAACCTGGCCGAGCGCATGGGGATCTCGCGCGAGGAGCAGGACGCGTTTGCGGTCGAGTCGCACCTGCGTGCTTCGCAGGCGCAGAGCGAGGGCCGCTTCGACGACGAGGTCGTCGGGGTCTCGGTGAAGGTCAAGCGCGAGGTCGTGGACTTCCTCAAGGACGAGCACATCCGCCACGGCGTCGACGCAGCCGGCATGGCCAAGCTGCCGACGATCTTCAAGAAGGACGGCGGGACGGTCACGGCGGGCAACGCCTCGGGGATGAACGACGCGGGCGCCGCGCTGGTGTTGATGAGCGCTGACAAGGCGGCCGAGCTCGGCGCGCCGGTGCGTGCGCGCGTGCTCGGCTACGCGTCCTGTGGCGTGGATCCGGAGATCATGGGCATCGGCCCGGTCCCGGCGGTCCGCAAGGTGCTCGACCGCACCGGGGTCTCACTTGATGACATCGGCGTCATCGAGCTCAACGAGGCCTTTGCCGCTCAGGCGCTGGCGGTCATGAAGGACCTCGACCTCGATCCCGCGCGCGTGAACCCCAACGGCGGCGCGATCGCGCTTGGCCATCCGATCGCGGCGACCGGCGCGGCGATCACCACCAAGTGCCTGTCAGAGATGGACCGCGGCGGTCACCAGTACGGCCTGGTGACGCTGTGCATCGGTGGCGGTCAGGGCATCGCCCTCCTGCTGGGCAAGGAGTAAGGCGGCTCGCAGTGCCCTGGGCCGCGGAGGACAGGTACCCTCCGCGGTCCATGGCGCACTTCGAGTCCGACGCCGAGGTCTACGACCAGCTCGGCGGCATCCTGAACAACCTGGTGTACAACAGCGCTCGTCGGGAGCAGCTGCGCCAGGCCGATGCGGTGGTGCAGTTCGCCTTCCGCCAGCCGGACGCGACCGTCACGCTCGACATGCGCGCCCGCAAACCCGCACGCATCGATCTCGGCGAGACCAAGCTGCGCGCCGACGTCGTGTTGGCGATGGACGCTGACACCGGCCGCGCGCTGCTGACCGGCGAGTTGAGCCCGACGCTGGCGCTGGCCCGCGGCGACGTGCGCACCAAGGGGCCTGTGGGCAAGGTGCTGCGGATCGTGCCGGCGACGGTTGGGGCGCATGAGGTCGAGGCGGACCTGGAGCCGGAGCCCGAGGCGCCGGCTGCTCCCGCGGCTGAGGCTCCGGCCGCGGAGGCCGAAGCGCCCGCCGAGAACGAAGCACAAGCGGCCGCCGCCGAGGTCCAGGCCGAGGCGGAGGAGGTCGAGGCTGCCGAGGGCGACGTCGTCGAGCCCGAGGCTGCGACCGAGACGCCGGCTGAACCTGAGGCGCCTGCTGCCGAGCCGGAGCCACCGGCTGAGTCGGAAGCGGCTGTAGAGCCGGAGGTGCCCGCTGAGTTGGAGGCGTCCGCGGAGGCCGAGGAGGCCGCGCCGGTCGACCCGCCGGCCGAGGCTGAGGCGCCCGCCGTCGAGTCCTGAGCCGCACCGCCGCGCGCATGGACTGCGCGCCAGGCGGGAACCCGCATGGGCATGAAGCTGCTCGTGCTGGCCACCGATCCCATTGACGCCGATGACCTCCGCGACGCGCTTGACGGTGAGGAGCTCGACGGCGCCGAGGTGCTGGTCGTCTCGCCCGCGGTCAATGCGTCCCCGGTCGCCTTCTGGGTCTCCGACAGCGACGAGGCGATCGCCGATGCCGAGTCCACCGCGCGCCAGACCGCCGAGGCGCTGGCGGCCGAGGGCGCGCGTACCCATGCGGAGACCGGTGAGAGCGAGCCGCTGCTCGCGCTCCAGGATGCGCTGGCGACCTTCCCCGCCGATCGTGTCGTCGTTTTCACGCGCGACGACGAGGAGTCTCAGCGCTACCGCGAGGAGGACGTCGCCGGCGAAGCACAGCGTCGTTTCGGCGTCTCGGTGATCGCCGCTACGCGCTGAGGTCGGGCCGCGCTGCCGCCACGGTGGCGCGCAGCGTCGCGGTTGCGTCGTGCTTCGGACGCCAGCGCAGCAGGCGACGGGCGCGGGTGGTGTCCATCAGCGTCGGGCGGCGTACGGCCTCGATCCACGACACCTCGTCGGGCATCAGCGGCAAGCGTGAGACGACCTCCGCGGTCGCGTCGACAGCCAGGTCGGGCACCGGCACCGAGTAGTACCCCAACTCGCGTGCGAGGTCGGACATCGTGATCGTGCCGTCGCCGGCCACGTTGTAGGCCCCGGGCTCGCCGCGGCCCAGGACGCCGGCGCGCAGCGCGGTCGCGACGTCGTCGTGATGGACGAGCTGAAACGGCACGCCGGGATCGGGCAGCACCGGCTTGAGGATTGGCACGACGTCGAACAGCGCTCGCACCGCGCCCGGCAGCTTCTCGCCCCAGCGCACGTAAGGGATCTGGTTGACGAGCATCGGCGCCTGCGGTCCGGCGACGATGCACGGCCGGAAGATGTAGGCATCGATCTCGGCATCTTCCAGCACTTCGCTGAGCAGCGCCTCGACCTGCGCCTTGTGATGGGAGTACGGCATGCTCGCGTTGCCGGCCGCCGGATCGTCTTCGACGATCGGGCGATCGAGCGCCGGGAAGCCGTAGGCCGCTACCGACGAGGCGTACACCAACCGCCGCGCGCCCGCCGCGGCGGCGGCCTCGAAGACGTTGCGCGACCCCTCCAAGTTGATGTGCTCGCTCTCGTGCGAGCCGGCGACGATGATGAACGCGAGGTGCACGACGACGTCGGCGCCGGCGCACAGCGCCTCCACCGAGCCTCGATCAAGGACATCACCTTGGCGGTAGCGCACCTTTTTCCACCCGTGCGCCGTCGGGTCAAACGGCCGTCGCGCCATCCCGACGATCTTCTCGACCTCGCGAGCGCGATCCAGGGCGGCGACGAAGGGCTTGCCGATCTCCCCGGTCGGGCCCATTACCGCGACGGTCAGACCCACCTCAGGCGTCCAGCACCGCGTGCGGGACGAGGCTCCAGCCGTCGGGCCCAGTGACGAGGTCACCGTGCACGCGCGGGCCGTGCGCCGTCGCGTGCAGGCAGGCCGGGCCCGGCTCGACGGGCATGCCGACCGGCAGCCTGGGCAGCCGCACGACGCCGCCGCGCGGATCGGGCGCGATGCCCAGCCGGGCGGCGAACGGGAAGCCGTCAGGGCCGACGCAGGCCAACAGTGCGAAGTCCATGCCGTCGAGGCGCTCGTCCCACAGGCCGGCTCCGCCCTCGGGCTCTGCGTGACCGATCTGGGGCTCCTCGTTGTGGCCGGAGCGCACCTCCTCGAGGTGCGCGTCGAACAGCCGTGGCTCGGCGTCCGGGTCGCTCGATGCCCAGGCATAGACGCGCTCGGGTCGGACGTGCAGCACGCCCTCCAACTGCGCGGTGCCCTGCACGAGCACCATCGGGCCGTCGTCGGCAAAGAGCAGCGCGACGTGCGGATCCTCGACCTCTGGCGCGCCATCGGCGACGTCGATGCACGGCCCGCCGGGCCGGTAGGCCGGGACCACGGAGTGGGCCACCGGGCGGCCCCGTCCGTCGATCGTGACCAGCTCGGCGACGGTGCAGCGCGCGAAGACGTCGCGCAGGTCGGACGGCAGCGTGGCGGTCATGCGATCGACACTACGCCTGCCGCGCGCGCCGTGCCACGCGTGCGGTCAGGAGGCGGCGGGTGCGGCGTCGTAGCCCGGCTCGCCGGGCAGCAGGATCCGCGCCTGCTCGCCGCTCATGACGACGCGCGGCGTGACCGCCACGACCTCCCGCCCGGTGGCGAACGCCAGCAGCTCGTCGGCCGACGCGAAGGGCGAGAGCTGCTCGAAGTGCTTGATGGTGGGGAAGACGAGCAGGAGCTTGCCGTCGGCGTGCGCGGCGAGCGCGGCCTGCGGCGTGAACCAGCCGAGGTCGACGCACTCGTCGCCGTCGATCCGCGGCTGCGCGCCGTCGGGCAGCGGCGTGAGGAAGAAGTGCGTGTCGAACCGGATCTTGACCTCGGGCGGGGTGATCCACTGCGAGAAGCGCACGAGCTGCGCCGGATCGACGCCTTCGATCGCTGCCTCCTCGGCCAGCTCGCGGACGGCTGCGGCACGATGCGCGCTGTCGCCCTCGCCCTCGTGCGCGTCGACGGCGCCGCCAGGGAAGACCCACGCCCCGCCCATGAAGCGCTGCGCCGGGTTGCGCTGCACCAGCAGCACCTCGAGCGTCTGCGCGCCACCGCGTAGGACGATCACCGTCGCCGCCTGGCGGGGCACCGTGACCTCGCCGTCGTTGAGCTCTTCTCCCGGTCCGGGGCGATCGACGTCCACGACGACGGAGCCTACTGGCCGCCTGGCCAGTAGCGTTCAGCCCAACATGAGCGAGAGCACCACCGTGCAGAAGTGGATCTGCGAGTCCTGCGGGTTCATCTACGACCCCGCCGACGGCGACCCCGACGGCGGCATCCCGCCCGGGACCGCCTTCGAGGACATCCCGGACACGTGGTTCTGTCCGGTGTGCGGCGCGCGCAAGCGCGACTTCGTGGCCTACGAGGACTAGGCCTACGAGATCGTCAGCGGCGTCCCGGTGGGCATGAGCCGCGCCAGACGCGTGACGTCGCGGTTGCGCATGCGGATGCAGCCGTGGGAGACCCGGCCGGGCAGGAGCTCCGGCCGGTCGGTGCCGTGGATGCCCACGTAGCCGCCGCCGGGCCAGTCGGTGAGCGTCGCTGAGCGAGCGCTCGTGCCGAAGGCGACCGGGCCGTAGAAGGCGCTGCGGTAGCGGCGCAGGATGTCGCGGACGACGAAGGTGCCGGCCGGCGTCGGCGCGTTCGTCGTCCCGATGCCGACCGGCGCGCGCAGCACGGCCCGGCCGTCGCGCAGCAGCGTCGCGGTGAGCGTGTGGCGGTCGACGACCAGCCGCGTCCGGACCGTCCCATAGGCGCCCAGCGCGCTGCGCGGGACCCAGCCGGTGCGGCCGTTGGGCAGTGCCGCGAGCCGGACACGCACCCAGAGGCGGCCGGCGGCGTCGCGGTGGCGGCCCAGCGGAAGCAGGATGTTGGTGGTGTTCTCCGGCGTGCGTGCGGTCACGGTCCCGACGCGCCGCGCGGACGTCGACGGGTGGGCGCGGGCGGCGGTGGAGGTCCGTGCCGCGACCCAGAGCGAGCGGTGCGTGCCGGCCAGCGGGAGGGCGCGGCCGACGGGCAGGCCCCCGCGCGATGGGGCGGGCAGCTCGGTGACGGCGCCGGGCGGCTCCTGGCGCAGCGGGACGTGGCGAACGTGCCTGGCGATCGTCACCCCTGCCGCACAGGCGAGGGCGACGAGCGCCGCGACGGCGGCGGCCGTCGCCTGCCGGCTCATCCGGTGAACTTCGGGCGCCGCCGGCTGCGCGTGCGCACGACGAAGTGCGTGCGGTCGACGACGTCGAGCGTGCTGGCGCGCGAGCGCGGCTCGTCGAACGCGCTTGCCGCCGGGACCACGTGGGCCAGGCGCCGGATCCACGCGGCGTGGCGTGCCTCGACGCTGGCGATCGCCAGCGCCGACGCGAGGTAGGAGCGTGAGCGGATCCGCGGCGCCTGCGCCGAGTACGCGGCGACCGCGAGATCCTCGAAGGCGACCGCGGTCTTGCGAAACGCGGCCGGGTCCTCTGTGGCGCCGCGGAAGTCGAAGCGCGGCCGCGCGATCGCGTGGCGGCCGAGGACCTCGCGGAAGGCCTTGACGTGCGCGCGCTCGTGGCCGCCGACGATCCGCGCCTGGTCGCCGAGCGCTCCGGTGACCGCGCCGATCCGCTCGACCTCGGAGTAGAAGGCGGCCTGGAGGTACTCGAGCGTGAGGGCGTAGTTGAGGATGTCGCGATCGTGGCGCGCTGCGGAGGCGGCCGCCAACGCCGAGGTCGGGGACACGGCCGCCAGCAGCGCCGCGCCGCCGGCCGTCGCGAACGCAATGCGACGCGTCGTCAGCGCGCCGTGCGCCTCGGCGAGGGCGCCGTCGCGATCGATCGCGCCGAGGTCCAGCTCATCAGCGCACATAGCCGCTGCCCTTCAGGGTCTGGCGCACGGTCTTGGCATCGAGCGTCGGCTCGACGGGATCGGGCGCGGGGTCCAGTCCGGCGAGGTCTCGGATCCAAGCGGCGTGGCGCGACTCGACGGTCGCGATCCGGCCGACCTGCGCCAGCGTGGCCGGCCGCAGGTTGACGGCTTGGGTGAAGTAGGCCTTGACGCCGAGGTCCTCGAGGCGCAGTGCGCTGCGGGCGAAGCGCTGCGCATCGGCGGTGTCGTCGCCGAAGTCGAGCTTGGGCACAGGCTGGGCGTGACGGCCGAGGGCACCGCGGACGAAGCGGACGTGCTCGCGCTCGTGGCCACCGACGACCTCGGCGAACGTCCGCAGCTCACCGGCGAGCCGCGCGCGTTTGAGGGCCTCGGCGTAGAAGGCGGCCTGGACCTCCTCGAGCAGCAGACCGAAGTTCAGGATCGCGGTGTCCAGGCGCGCCGAGGGCGCGGAGCCGGCCTCGTCGGGCAGCGCGCCGAGCACGGCGCCGCCGGCAATCGCTCCCGCACCCGCGGCGACGAGGCCGGTGAGCAGTCGGGAGCGGGTGAGCGTCGGCGCGTCATGCGCCATGGGGGACCTCCTCCTCGGGCATGGACCTGACCCGCAGCCGGCGCGGCGGCGCCTCCTCGTGCGGCCAGGCGAAGCGTGCGGCGTACCAGGTGTCACCGCCGCCCTCGACGGGTTCCCAACCGGCGTGCAGCAGCGCTGCGGCGAGGCGATCGGCCGCCGCGAGCAGCTCCGCCGTCGGCGGCTCGGGCGGCGCAGCGCCCCAGAGGCGCTGGGGCTCGGAGCGCCCGACCTCTCGTGCTCGCCGGCGCCCGGGCTCGGTGGCCATCGCCCGAAACCCGGAGCTGAGGTAGCCGGCATGCCAGGCGATCTCGCAGCGCCACAGCCGCTCGGTCGCCTCCGGCCACGGTCGGCGCTCGAACCGCCCGGTCCGCAGTCGCTCGACCTCGAGGTCCAGCGCGCTGGGCGGCGCGGGCTCGGGAGCGACGTGGAGCGGTGGGGCGGGCGCGGCGTCTGGCGGCGGCTCGGGGCGTGGCGGTGCAGGCGCGACTTCGGGCGGGGGCTCCGGCTTCGGCTCCGACGGGATCTCTGCCGTGAGCTCCGGCTCGGGCGTGGACCGCGACGTTGGCGTGGGCGCTGGCGCTGTCGCGGGCTTCTGCTCCGGCTCGGCGAGCTCGACCGGCTCCGACGCTGGCGGGGGCTCTGGCTCGGGCGCCGCCTGGAGCCGTGGTGACGGCTGGTCGGCAAGGGCGGGGCTCGGCGCTGTCGCCGCACGTCTGCGCCGCCCGAGCAGCAGACCGCAGCCCAGCGCGGCGAGCGCCACGACGAGCAGGATCGGCACGGTCGCGCCGCTGCCACCCCCGCCCTTGTTCGTCCCAGCCGCTCGCGCGGGCGCCGGCCGCGCGGTGCTCCCCGGCGGCAGCCGGATCTTCCCGCTGCTGGCGCCGCGATCGAGCGGATAGGTCCGCCAGAGCTCCCGCGGCGTCGGCTGGGCCGTCCGCTGCGTCGCGGCCGGCGCGACGCCGGCGAGCATCCCCGAAATCGCCAGCGCCAGCGCCAATTGCCGCGGCAAGCCGGTGAGGATGTCCGTGCGATGGGGCATAGCGAGTGTGAACGTCTCACCAAAGCTACCCAAACCCCCGCACCCGCGACGCACGAATCCTGCGCGTCATGGCGCCAACTTCAGGACAACCGATACACCGACGTTCCGTGTCAGGCCAGCTGGGCCGCCACGGGCGCCTCGACGCCCGTCGCGACGGCGATCGCTTCGGCGGTGATCGCGACCAGCCGGCGCAGCTCGTCCTCGCTGATCGACAGCGGCGGCATCAGCACGATCGTGTCGCCGAGCGGCCGAACGATCGCGCCGCGCTCGCGGGCCGCGAGCGTCACCTGGTGGCCCATGCGGGACGCCAGCGGGAAGTCGGTCAGCTCGATGCCGACCATCGTCCCGCGGCGGCGGATCTCGGCGACCGACGTCAGCGGCGCCACGTGCTCGTCGAGCAGCTCGCCGAGCAGCTCGATCTTCGGCGCGAGCGCGGCGAGCGTCTGCTCGTCCTCGAAGACCTGCAGGGTGGCGATCGCCGCCGCACAGGCCAGCGGGTTGCCCGTGTAGGTGTGGCCATGGAAGAACGTGCGGAACTCCTCGAACCTCCCAAGGAAGCCCTCGTAGATCCGCTCCGTGGCCAGCGTAGCCGCCAGCGGCAGGTAGCCGCCGGTCAGCCCCTTAGCCACGTTCATCAGGTCGGGCACGACGCCCTCCTGCTCGCAGGCGAACATCGTGCCGGTGCGCCCGAAGCCGGTCGCCACCTCGTCGCAGATCATGATGATGTCGTACTTGTCGCACAGCTCCCGCACCGCGCGCAGGTAGCCGTCGGGGTGCAGCAGGATGCCGGCGGCGCCCTGCACGAGCGGCTCCATGATCAGCGCGGCGACCTCGTGGCCGCGCTCGGCCAGGATGCGCTCCAGCCCCTCGACGTCGCCGGGCGCCGTGCGGATCCCGTCAAACAGCAGTGGTCGGAAGAGCGTGTGGAAGAGGTCGATGCCGCCGACCGAGACCGAGCCGAGCGTGTCGCCGTGATAGCTGTTGTTCAAGTACACGAACTTGGTGCGCTGCTCGTTGCCGGCGATCTTGTGGAACTGGAACGCCATCTTCAGGGCGATCTCGTTCGCCGTCGAGCCGTTGTCGGAGTAGAAGACGCGCGTGAGCTGGCGGTCGCCGGACGGGGCCACCGCGAGGAGTTTCTGAGCCAGCTCGATCGCGGGCGGATGCGACAGCCCGAGCATCGTGGTGTGCGCGACGCGATCCAGTTGCGCGCGCACCGCCGCGTCGAGCGCCGGATGGCGATGGCCATGGACCGTGCACCACAGCGACGAGACGCCATCGATATAGGCGTTGCCGTCGGTGTCATAGAGGAAGCAGCCGTCACCGCGCTCGATGATCGGCGCATCCTCGGCGCTCCAGCCCTGCTGCTGGGTGAACGGATGCCAGAGGGCCTCGCGGTCGGCGGCGCGGAGATCGGCGGTCGTCATGGCCCGAACGGTATGGGCTGCGACGGACGCCACCACGTACGCTGACGGCGTGGAGGATCGCCCTGCGCAGCCGCGCGTCACGACGCTCGAGCTGTTCTTCGACCTCGTCTTCGTCTTCACCATCACGCAGCTCAGCGCCGTCCTGGCGCACGAGCTGACGTGGCGCGGGCTGCTGCACGTGGCGCTGCTCCTCGGCGTGAGCTTCTACATGTACGGTGGCTACGCGTGGCTGACCAACGCGATCGCCGTGGAGGCGGCGGCCAACCGCGTGTTCTTGCTCGCAGGCATGTGCGGGTACTTCGTGCTGGCCCTTGCGGTGCCAAGCGCGTTCTCGGGCAGCGGCCTCACCTTCGGGCTTGCGTATCTCGCCGTCGTGCTCGTGCACGGCTGGCTGTTCTTGCACGCGTCCGGCAGCGGGGCCGCCGGGATGCGGTCGCTGGCGCCGATCAACCTGACCGGCGGCCTGCTCGTCGCGCTCGGCGGCGCGCTGGGCGGCGATGCCGAGACGGTGATGTGGGCGGCCGCGTTCCTGCTGATGTGGGTCGGGCCGCGGATCATCGGCCTGGACGACTTCTCGGTGGCGCCGGCGCACTTCGTCGAACGCCACGGCCTGGTCGTGCTGATCGCCATCGGCGAGTCGGTGGTGGCCATCGGGATCGGCGCCGCGGAGTTGGCGGTCGACGCCGAGCTCGTGCTCGTCGCGGTCCTGGGTCTGCTGCTCAGCGCGGGGCTGTGTTGGACCTACTTCGGCGGCGACGACACCCGCGCCGAGCGAGCGTTGGCGGCGATGGATCAGCGGGCGCGCGCCGATGCGGCCTTGGCGGCGTTCGGCTGGGCGCATCTGGTGCTGCTCTTGGGAATCGTCTGCGTCGCGGTCGGGCTCAAGCGAGCCACAGGCCACGCCTACGACCCGCTCGACGGCGGCCCGGCGCTGGCGCTTGCCGGCGGTGTCGCGCTGTACCTCGTTGGCGACGTCTGGTTTCGGCGTGTGCTGCGCATCGGGGCGGGTGGGGCGCGGGCGCTGGGCGCGCTCGTCGCGCTGGCGACCATCCCTTTGGGGACCGAGGTCGCCGCGGTGGCCCAGGTCGGGGCGCTGGCGTTGATCGTCGCGCTTGCCGCGGTGCCCGCTCAGCCCGGCGGGCGCTTGGCGTAGGTCCCTGGGTGGCCCAGCCAGTCGTCGATGGGCAGCAGCTCGCCCGCCTCGGCGAGGCGCTGGGGGGTGAAGTCGGCGAGATGGGGCAGAGCGGCGACGGGGATGTCGCCGAGCGCCTCGACCGTCGATCGATTGGAGCGCTGCATGGCGGTCGGTGCGTCCGGCCAGGGCGTCATGACGACGCCGCGGACCGTCACGCCCGCCGCTCGCGCCACCTGCAGGGTCAACAACGTGTGATTGATCGTCCCGAGGCCGGGGCGGGCGACGATGACCAGCGGGAGGCCGAGCGCGACGATCAGATCGAGCACGAGCGTCCCGACCACCGTCAAGGGCACCAACAACCCGCCGACGCCTTCGGCAATGAGCGTGCGGCCGTCGCCGTTGCGACGGGCGGTCTCGATCAAGATGGTGGGGTCGATCACCGTGCCCGCCAGCTCGGCCGCCAAATGGGGCGAGACGGCCGGGCCGAAGCGATAGGGCGCCACCTCCGCTGGGGTCATCCCGGCACAGGCCGCGAGCAGCTCATGGTCGCGGGGTTTGCCGGCCTCGGGCGCGTCGTCGAGGCCGGTGACCACCGGCTTGAACGCGCCGACAGCCACTCCGCGCGCGGCCAGCGCCGCGGTCAGCGCTGCAGCGACGACGCTCTTGCCGACCTCGGTGTCGGTCCCGGTGACGAAGAGGCCGCGCATCGTGCTCAGAACCTCGTTGCGGAAGGGGTCCGGGTCGAGTTGTCGTGAAATATGCCGGTCAACTCGACCAGGACCGATCGTACGCGAGCGCCGTGCGCATCAGGCCGCCGCGGCGTCCTCGCCGGCCACGGCCAGGCGCTCGTCGGGGTGGCCCGCGGGCTGCGCGGCCGCGACCGGCACGCCCGCGCCCGGTCGGAAGCCGGCCTGCAACGCGGCGCGCCCCAGCGTGCGGGCCGCGGCGCGCAGCTCCTCGCGGGTGTGGGTGGCCATCAGCGCCAGGCGCAGCCGCGACGTGCCGGCGGGCACGGTCGGCGGGCGAATCGCCTGGGCGAAGACGCCGGCCTCGACCGCCTTCTCGCAGACCTCCATCGCCAGCTCGGCATCGCCGACGACCAGCGGGATGATCTGGGTCGAGGAGCCCGCGACCTCGAAGCCCTCGCGCGCCAGTTCATCGCGCATCGCGCCCGCGTTGGCTTGCAGCCGGTCGACCATCTCAGGGTGCTCTTGCAGCACCTCGAGCGCCGCGAGCGCGGCGGCGACCGCGGGCGGCGGCAGCGCGGTTGAGAAGATCAGCGACCGCGCCGTGTTGGTCAGCAGGTCGCGCATCGCGGCGCTGCAGGCGGCGAACGCGCCGTAAGCGCCGAGCGCCTTGCCGAGCGTGCCGATGACGACGTCGATCTCGCCGTCCAGCCCTGCCTCGGCGACCGCGCCGCGCCCGCCCGGGCCCAGGCAGCCGGTGCCGTGGGCCTCGTCGACGACGGTCCGCACGCCGTGGCGGCGGGCCAGCTCGGCGATCTCGGTCAGCGGCGCGATGTCGCCGTCCATCGAGAAGACGGAGTCGGTGACGATCAGGCCGCTTCGCCCACGATGCTGCCGCAGGCCCCACGCCAGGTGCTCGACGTCGCAGTGGTCGTAGACGAAGGTCTCTGCGCGCGCCAGGCGGCAGCCGTCGATGATCGACGCGTGGTTGAGCTCGTCGGAGAAGACGACGGGCGGTGGGGCGCCGGAGCCGCCGCCGTCAGCTGCGAGCCGCGCCAGCGCGCCGATGACCCCGAGGTTGGCCAGGTAGCCCGAGCCGAAGAGCACCGACGACTCGGTCCCCTTGAACGCCGCCAGGGCCTCTTCCAGCCGCCGGTGGACGGTCATCGTCCCCGAGACCAGCCGCGAGGCGCCCGCGCCCGCGCCCCAGCGCATCGCTGCCTCGGCGGCGGCACCCCGCACCCGCGGGTGGTCGGCGAGGCCGAGGTAGTTGTTGGAGCAGAGCAGCAGGACCGGACGGCCGCCGAGCAGCACCCGCGGGCCCTGTGGGCCGCTGACCAGTCGCAGGCGCCGGTGCAGGCCACGGTCGCGGAGCTCCTCCAGCCGCTCCGCGACGTCGATCACGCCGCCTGCGGGTAGGAGGGCGGCTTCTTGGTCTTCTTGACCACGCGGAGCTGGGTCGAGGGATCCCAGAAGTTGGCGTCCTCCTGGTGGTCGATCAACTCCTCCATCGGCGTCGCCGGGGCCTCTCCCTCGAGCCAGCCCGAGCGGTTGTCCGGGCGCGGGTTGGAGCCGTTGTCGGGCTGGCGGGCGACGTTCAGCCCCAGCTCCTCGAACATCGCCCGGTCGTCCTCGGGCTCGGCCCCGAGCGTGGTCAGGAAGTTCCCCATCATCACCCCGTTCAGCCCCGCTTTCACCGCCAGGCTGTGCAGCTCGCCGAGGTTCTCGACCCGCCCGCCGCAGAGGCGGAAGAGGGCGCCGGGGATGATCAGGCGGAAGATCGCGATCCACTTGACGACCTCCCAGGGATCCATCACCTCGCGCTCGCCGAACTTGGTTCCCTCCTTCGGGATCAGCAGGTTGATCGGCACCGAGGTGGGGTTGATCTCCGACAGCTCGAAGGCCATCTCGACCCGCTGCTCGGGGGTCTCGCCGAGGTTGAGGATGCCACCGACGCAGGTCTCCAGCCCAGCCTCCTTGACCGCCTGGATCGTCCGCAGGCGGCCCTCGTAGCGGACCGTCGAGGAGACCTCGGGGTAGTAGGAGCGGGCCGACTCGACGTTGTGGTGGACCCGCTGCACCCCCGCCTCCTTCAGCGACTTGGCACGTTCGGACGACATGTGGCCGATCGAGGCGCAGCGCTTGAGGTTGGTCTGCTCGGCGACCAGGCGCGTCCCTTCGAGGATCTTCTGGAAGTCGCGTTTGGAGAGGCCCTGGCCCTGGGTGACCATGCAGAAGCGGTGGGCGCCGGCGGCCTCGGCGGCCTTGGCGTGTTCGAGGATCTGCTCCGGCTCCAGCATCGCGTGCATCGGCGTGTCGGCCTCGGCGTAGCGCGACTGCGCGCAGAAGCCGCAGTCCTCGGCGCAGCCGCCGGACTTGGCGTTGACCAGCGAGCACATGTCGGTCGAGTCGCCGAAGTTCTCGCGCCGCACCTCCCAGGCGCGCTCGACCAAGACCCCGATCTCGTCGTGGCCGGTCTGCCGCCCGTACTCGAGGGCTTCTTCGGTGCTGATCAGAGAGGGCATTCCTGGCTCGCTTCCAAGTCTTGGTCCGGGGTGGGGATTGACCGCAAGGCTAGGAATCGGCCCGGACGCCTGGCACTCGTGGCAAAACCCGGTGCTAGCGTCGATCGGGTGGAGCGGCCGAAGGCACGCAGGCGTCGTCTGGCGCTGGGAGTCCTGGCGGCCCTGGCCATTGCCGCCTTTGCGCTCGGCGCGGCGCTGGGCATTACGCCGGCAACGGAGCCGCAGGTCGCGAGCACTCTCTCGATCCCACGCCTGGCGGGCGAGCGGATCGTCGTCGGGCTCGACGGCACCGGCATATCGCCCGCCCTGGAAGAGGCGGTCGGCAACGGTCGGATCGCCGGGCTGGTCCTCTTCGCCGACAACTTCCCCAGCCGCGCCGCCGGCCGGCGCCTGATCGCCCGCCTGCAGGCGATCCGCCGTCCGCCCCCCCTGCGCGACCCGCTGCTGGCGATGATCGATCAGGAGGGCGGTCTGGTCAAGCGCGTCAGCGGTGCACCCACCGCCTCGGCCAAGGAGATGGGCGAACGCGGCGCCGCCTTCAGTCGCCGGCAGGGACGGCGCACGGCCGCCAACCTGCGCCGGCTCGGGGTCAACGTCGACCTGGCACCGGTGCTCGACGTCGCCCGGGAAGGCGGAACCATCGCC
>NZ_DASYJG010000095.1:0-14577 GCF_035996765.1 Baekduia sp. | reverse complement strand
ATGACCTTGCCGAAGATGAAGCCGACGCCCACGCCCGGGCCGATGGTGCCGAGGCCGGCGCCGATGCCCAGCGCGATCGCCTTGCCGGCCTTGCGGCCGTACTCCTGCGGATCAGCGGCCTGGGCCAGGGTGGTCACCTGGTTGATGACGGACAGGTCCACGGTGTGTCTCCTTGGTTAGTGCTCGGCGGCAACGGCGCCGCCGAGGTAGATCGCGGTAAGGGTGGCGAAGATGAAGGCCTGCAACGTCGCGACCAGCGCGACCTCGAAGATGAAGAAGGCGACGGCCATCGTGCCGGTCACCAGGCCGAGCACGACCGAGCCGAAGATCGAGAGGTTCAGCAGCACGACGAGCCCGCCGCCCATGAACAGGATGAGCAGGTGGCCGGCCAAGATGTTCGCGAAGAGACGAACGGAGAGGCTGACGAGGCGGACGAAGTGCGAGATGACCTCGATGAAGAAGATCGGGATGGCCGCGGCGCCTTCGACGCCGGACGGGACCCAGGACTTCAGGTAGCCGATGACGCCCTTGGCCCGGACGCCCTCGACGTGGTAGCTGAGCCACACGACGAGCGTGAGCAAGAGCGGCACCGAGATGTTCGCCGTGGCGGCGAACAGCGCGAAGGCCGGGATGTGCACGCCGAAGATGTCGATCTTCTCCTGGCTCGTCGGCAGCGGCAGGTAGCCGAGCATGTTCGAGAACCAGATGAAGAGGAAGAGCGCCCCGATGAACGGGAACCACTTCGCGGCCATCTTGTCGTCCATGTTGCCGCGCGTGATGTTGTCGCGCATGAGCGTGAACGCCGCCTCGACCGCCGTCTGCACCTTGTTCGGCCGGTCCTGCATCCGCTTGGCGATGTAGATCATCGTGAAGCAGGTCAACCCCGCGGCGAGGAAGACGTAGAGGACGGCCTTGTTGATGCTGAAGACGCCGAGGTCGATCCACTTCTTGAGCTCGAACTCGTCCTGAGGCCGGTAGTCCTCGTTGATGTTCAACGCCAGCGCGCCGGCAGGGCTCGCCAGGAGGACGATCAGCGGGGTCAAGACGATGGCGAAGCGCTTGGTCACGAAGGCAGCTCTCGATGGTTCTCGAACGGGCGGAGGATCAGGGAGACGGTGAAGTACGCCGTGAAGAGGATGACGACGAGGACGGCGGCAGCCAGGCCAACTGCGTCATCGCTCCCAGCGATCAGGTAGGCGCCGAAGATCGTAAGGGCTACGAGCCATCCGCGTCCGATCATCGACCCGGCGGTCAGCCCAACGACCGTCCTCGGATCGTCGGAGGCAGCCGCGCGACGGGCCACGATGTCGTTGATCGCCCGCTGCACGAGCCACGCGAACGCGGCGGCGGCGTAGCCCAGCAGCGGCCAGCCGGCGAGCAGGAAGATCGGCAGGGCGATCGCCAGGATCACGAGGTCGAGGTACTTGATGACGATCATCAGCGCACCCGGGAGCCACGACGCTGGGCGTCGTCGGCGAAGGGGTCGTGGGCGAGATGCTCGTAGGGCTTGTTCATGGCGTCAGGCCGCGCGAAGGCGGGACCTGCTCGAAGACGTGGAACGCCTCGCGGACGCTGCTGCGAGAGCGACCCTTCCGGAGGCGGGGACACGTGCCTCCTTGGCGGCAAGCGGGAGCCTAGCGAAGTCTCGGACTTTGTAACAACTTCGTGACAGTCGGCGCGAACTGTCTGACGCGCGCACGGGTAAAGGAGCAGGCGCCCAACCTTAGGGAACCCTTCTGGTGACTGCATTCTGACACCTCCACTAACCCCCGGGGGGTATCTGCTACGGTAGGTCCATGGCCGCCGTCGACGCTTCTTGGAACTCGAGCGCCGTGATCGACCGCGTCGAGCTGCCGATCACCGGCATGACCTGCGCGTCGTGCGCGAACCGCGTGCAGCGGGGGTTGAACCGGCTCGACGGGGTGGCCGCGACGGTCAACTACGCCACCGAGAAGGCGACGGTCGACTTCGATCCCACCAGCGTGGAGCCCGCGCAGCTGGTCGCGGCCGTGCAGGCGGCGGGGTATGAGACCGCGCTGCCGTCGACGACGGCCGACACGCCGTCCGGCGAGGCCGCCGCAGACGCCGAGCTCGCGCCGCTGCGCGCGCGGCTGATCCTCTCCGCGGTGCTCGGCCTCCCCGTCCTGTTGCTCTCGATGATCGAGCCGCTGCAGTTCGACAACTGGCAGTGGCTGGCGTTGCAGCTCGCCACGCCCGTCGCGCTGTGGGGCGCGTGGCCGTTTCACCGCGCCGCGTGGGTCAACCTGCGCCACGGCGCCGCGACGATGGACACGCTGGTCAGCGTCGGCGTCCTGGCCGCCTGGGGCTGGTCGGTCTACGCGCTGTTCTTCGGCGACGCCGGCATGGTCGGCATGACGATGAAGCTCTCGTTCACGGGTTCGGGCGGCGACGAGCTGTACCTGGAGACCGCCTCGGCGGTGACGGTCTTCCTCCTGGCCGGTAGGTATTTCGAGGCGCGCGCCAAGCGCCGGGCCGGCGCGGCGCTCAACGCGTTGCTCGCGCTGGGCGCCAAGGACGTCGCGGTCCTGGACGAGGACGGCGCCGAGCACCGCGTGCCCGTCGAGCAGCTCGCCGTCGGCGACCGCTTCGTCGTGCGGCCGGGTGAGAAGGTCGCGACCGACGGCGTGGTCGTCGAGGGCACGAGCGCCGTCGACCAGGCGCTGCTGACCGGCGAGTCGGTGCCGGTCGAGAAGGCGCCGGGCGATGAGGTCGCGGGCGCGACCGTCAACGCCGGCGGCCGGCTCGTCGTCCGCGCGACGAGGGTCGGCGCCGATACGGCGCTGGCGCAGATCGCGCGCCTGGTCACCGCCGCGCAGACCGGCAAGGCCCCGGTGCA
The DNA here is from genome assembly GCF_035996765.1 of Baekduia sp. Lineage (NCBI taxonomy): Bacteria > Bacillati > Actinomycetota > Thermoleophilia > Solirubrobacterales > Baekduiaceae > Baekduia > Baekduia sp. The sequence goes on along the minus strand of NZ_DASYJG010000095.1, from coordinate 11,720 downwards.
GCGGTTGGCCGACCGTATCTCAGCCGTCTTCGTCCCCGCGGTGATCGTGCTCGCGCTCGTCACCCTCGGCGCCTATCTCGCCACGGGCGCGGCGACGAGCGCGGCGTTCAGCACCGCGGTCGCGGTGCTCGTCATCGCCTGCCCGTGCGCGCTGGGCCTCGCGACGCCGACCGCGCTGCTGGTCGGCACCGGCCGCGGCGCGCAGTTGGGGTTGTTGATCAAGGGCCCCGAGGTCCTGGAGTCCACGCGCGCGGTCGACACCATCATCTTGGACAAGACCGGCACGGTCACGACGGGCCGGATGACGGTCGTCGACGTCGCGGTTGCGGTCGGCGAGGAGCGCGACGCGGTGCTGCGGTTGGCCGGCGCGCTGGAGGACGCCTCCGAGCATCCGATCGCCCAGGCGATCGCGCGCGCGGCCCGCGAGGGCGCCGCCACGGCGCAGGCTGTAGCCGGAGGCGGCGCCCCCGCGCGCAGCTCCGGCCTGACCGCGACGCTGCCCGCCGTGGAGTCCTTCGCCAACCGCGAGGGGCTGGGCGTCGAGGGCGTCGTCGATGGCCACGGCGTGCAGGTCGGCCGTCCGGCGCTGATGACCGAGTGGAGCCTGACCGTTCCGGCTGTGCTCGATAGTGCGCGGCGCGATGCCGAGGCGCGCGGGCGCACCGCCGTCCTCGTCGCCTGGGATGGCGCCGTGCGCGGCATGGTCGCGGTCGCCGACACCGTCAAGCCGACGAGCGCCGAAGCGATCGCGCGGCTGCGCGCGCTCGGCCTCACCCCCGTGCTGCTGACCGGCGACAACGCGGCGACCGCGCGCGCCGTGGCCGCCGAGGTCGGCATCGACGAGGTCATCGCCGAGGTGCTGCCCGCCGACAAGGCCGCGACGGTCGCTCGGCTGCAGGAGCAAGGCAAGGTGGTTGCCATGGTCGGCGACGGCGTCAACGACGCGCCCGCGCTCGCCCAGGCCGACCTCGGCCTGGCGATCGGGACCGGCACCGATGTCGCGATCGAGGCCTCCGACCTCACGCTCGTCTCGGGCGACCTGCGCGGTGCGGCCGAGGCGATCCGCCTCTCGCACGCGACGCTGCGCACGATCCGCCAGAACCTCGCCTGGGCGTTCGGCTACAACGTCGCCGCCATCCCGCTCGCCGTCGCCGGGCTGCTCAGCCCGCTGGTCGCCGGCGCCGCGATGGCGCTCTCCAGCGTGTCGGTCGTCGCCAACGCGCTGCGACTGCGGCGCTTCTCATGAGCGGCTCGCCGAGCAACGCCGAGGGTCTGCCGCGAAGGAGCGGGCGATGAGCGGCGACGCCCGCTACGTCCCGGCTGCCGGCCGCGCCGCGTTCACGCGCCTCTATGACCCGATCGTGGCGCTGACGATGCGTGAATCGACGTTCCGACCCGCGCTGCTGACGGCGGTGAGCGATGGGCTCTCGCAGGGCGGGCGCGTGCTCGACGTCGGCTGCGGCACCGGCACGTTGGCGATCGCGCTGGCCGCGGTGCGCCCCGACGCGCAGATCGCCGCCGTCGACGGCGACCCCGAGGCGCTGGCACTGGCGCGCGCCAAACCGGGATCGACCACCATCACTTGGTCAGAAGGCCTGGCGACCGCGCTGCCCGAGCCGGATGCGAGCGCCGACGCCATCGTCATGTCGCTCCTGCTGCACCACCTCTCCCCCGCCGCCAAGCACACCGCCTTGGTCGAGGCCGCCCGCGTCCTGAAGCCGGGCGCTCTCCTCCACGTCGCCGACTGGGGCCGTGCGCAGGATCCGCTGATGCGCGCCGCGTTCTTCGGGCTTCAGGTCATCGACGGCTTCGCTACGACCCGCGACCACGCCGCCGGGGCCCTGCCGACCTTCATCGCCGACGCCGGCTTGGTCGTCGCGCCGGCGCACACGCGCCTGCGCACCGTGTGGGGTAGCCTCGAGCTGCTGACCGCGACCAACGCCGGCCCGCCCCGTTAGCGCGACGAAGTCGCCAGCGCCCGCCGGCGCTCGCGGGCCTGCCCGGCGCGCAGGACGTTGCGCACGACCTTGAGCGCCGGACGGGCACGGCCGCGGGAATCGATCAGCCCGGAGTCCCAGTTGTCTCCGCTGATCGCGTTCCAGTGGTAGAGGTAGACCCGCGTGATGCGCCGGCTGAGCGGCACGAGGTCGTCGAAGACCCAGCGCGTGGCGATCGCCGCGTGCGCCGCTGATTCGGGGAAGCCGACCTTGGACTTGTTGTGGCGGTTGACGATGCCGCCGGTCTCGGTGAACCAGATCTGGCCCTTGGCGTGCTTGATCATCGTCCGCGTCCCGGTCGTGCGCAGGCGGTTGGCGTCGATGTAGTTGTGCAGCCCCCAGTAGCGCGGCGCGTTGCCCGGGCCGAGGTGCTGCTGGAAGGCGTCGACCCAGCTGGCCATGTTGGGCATGTCCAACATCTCGGCGGCCAGGATGGTGCACGTGGGGCATTCGCGCTGCATCGCGCGGTAGTAGGCCGCGACGAGCTGCGGGCGGTGGCAGGTCGGCTCACCGCAGTGGTTGGCCTCGTTCCACGTCGCGAACGTCGTCACCCACGGATAGCGCGCGCGGAACTGGCGGAAGTCGTACTTGAAGCGCGCGGGCGTCGGGAGCATGCGCCGGTCCACGCGCGAGTGGCCGAAGCCGATCAGCGGCGAGACGCCGGCGGCGCGCGCATCGTCGAGCCACGCGTCGACCTCCTCCTGCTCCCACGGATGCTCCATCGCATCCCACGACACCGCCAGGCGCGCATGGGAGACACCGAGCTTTGCGAAGACCGGGTCGCTGAACATGTCGGGCTTCTGGTCGCCGATGCCGACGACCAGCGCGCTCGCCGAGGCGGGAAGCAACAGCGCCGTCGCGACCAGCGCGACGAGCAGGCGGACGGGACCCAAATGGCTCACGGCGCGGGACGCGGCTCCTCGGTCAAGACCGTGTCCTCGTGTGAGTACGGCGGCGAGCAGCAGCAGAGCAGGACCAGCGGCTCCGCGCCGGAGTTCTCGAGCTTGTGCTCGACGCCAGGTGGCAACACGGCGCAGTCGCCCGGACCGACCTCGCGCCACTCACCGGCGACGCGCAGGCGCCCGCGGCCGGCGGTGAAGAAGTAGAGCTCCTCGGACTGCGGGTGGTAATGGGCAACCGTCGCGCCGCCCGGCGGCACGGTCGCCTCGGCCAGGCTCTGATGGCGCGAGGGCAGCGTCGTGCGGCCGGCGATCTCGCGAATGGTCGAGCCGTCCAGCGTCGTGAACGCCTCGCGCTCGTCGATGTTCCCCACGTCCATCGTCTGAGCACGGTACCCATCCGAGAGGCCAGACGATCGCCGAAGACGGCTCGCCCCGGCCATGGAACGGCCGGGGCGAGCGCCGGAGTGGAGAGGGGTCGTGCTCCTCAGGCCATCGCGCGGCGGGCCGACTCGCGGTCCACACGCTCGGCTGCGCCGACCAGGACCCGCGCAACCTGCGCGCGCATCCATCTGGGGGGAGGTTCGGCGCGGTATGGCTCGGCTACGTCACGTGCCGCGGCGCGCAAGCGCGGAGCGGTGGCCCGGACGTACTCGTTGTGCAACTGGAACTGCATGACGGTGGTGCTCCTTACGATCAATCGAGAAGGGGCCACCGCCCTGAGACTGCGGGCCTGCGAAGGCGAGAAGTCCTACGGGCGGCGGGCGCCCGCGGACTGGTGAACGAGACCTAGCGCGCGAGCGACGACAGAGAGCGGCCACGAGAGCCCCAGACGGCAAGGGCCGCCTTGGTGGCCGGGGCCACCTGGTGCATCGTGGGAAGGATGTCTCGTCGAGCGGTGCGCATACTGGTCCCTCCTCCCATGATGTAGGTCTTGATGACCTAGCTGTAGGAGAAGTACGGAGACCGTATCGCGGCCTCCGGCGGATGGCAAGTGCGGCTAACCGACCTTCACGAGGTGCGGACACCCAGCAGCGCCTGCAGGACCGCCAGCGACGGACGCGGCTGGTCGTCGGGGCCGATGAGGCCCGAGTCCCACGTCCGGTCGTCGTCGGCCGTCGTCCCGATGTCGCCCACCCCCGTGTCCCAGTGATAGAGGTAAACGCGCTGGACGCGCGGGCTCAGCTTCGCCAACGTCGAGAACACGAACTTGGTCGCCTTGGCCGCATGGCTCGCGCCCGTCGGGAAGGCGATGCCCGACCCGTTGTTGCGCGAGACGACGCCGCCGGTCTCGGTGAACCAGACCGCGCCCTTGACGGCCTTCAGCAGCTTGCGCGTGCCGACCGTCTTGAGCGTGTTGGCGTCGGTGTAGTTGTGCAGCCCCCAGACCTTCGGGGTCCGCTTGGCCGCCTTGACAAAGCGCTGGGACCAGGTGCCGACGTTGTTGCGGTCCAGCAGGTCGGCGCCGAGGATCGTGCAGGTCGGGCAGGCCTTGCGCATCGCCATCCACCAACGGGCCACGGTCTCGGGCCGCTTGTTGATGTTCGCCTCGTTCCAGGTGGCGAACTCCTTGACGAAGGGATAGCGCTTGCGCACGTCCTTCAGCGAGGTGGCCATCTGCGCGGCCGACGGGTTGTGCGACGTGCGCTTGCGCGAACGATCGAAGGTCACCAACGGGGTGAGGCCATCGGCCTTCGCGCCCGCCATCCACCCGTCCAACCAGGTCCGCTGCGCAAAGTCGTGCATCGCGTCGTAAGGCACCATCACCCGCACGTACTTGACCTTGAGCGCCGTGAAGCGCGGGTCGGTGAACATGTCGGACTTGTTGTCGGCGATGCCGATCGCCACCTTCGCCTGAGCCGCCGTCGCGGGGACGACGGCGACGGTCAGAGCGAGGAGGAACAGCAGGATGGGGAGCCGGCGCATTGCGCCGGGAGGCTAGCGATGCGCTGCCGAGCGAGCGACGACACCCTGCAGGACCGATAGCGCCGGACGCGCCTCGCCGTCAGGCCCCACGAAGCCGGAGTCCCAGGTCGGGCCGCCGCCGACGCCCGTGTCCCAGTGGTAGAGGTAGACGCGCTGGATGCGCGGGCTGAGCTTGGCGAGGCGGCCGAAGATGAAGCTCGTGACCTTCGCGGCGCGAACCGTTCCGGTCGGGAAGATCAGCTTGCTGTTGTTGGCGCGCCGGACGATGCCGCCGGTCTCGGTGAACCAGATGTTGCCGCCGATCGACGTGAGCAGCTTGCGGGTCGTCTTCGTGCTCAGCGTGTTGGCGTCGACGTAGTTGTGCAGGCCCCAGACCTTGGGCGTGCGGCCGGCGGCGGCGACGAAGCGCTGGGCCCACGGGATCATGTTGGGCTTGTCGAGCAGGTCGGTGCCGAGCACGGTGCACGTCGGGCAGGCCTTGGTCAGCGCAAGCCACCACTTCGCCACGATCGCGGGCTTCTTGTTCATGTTGGCCTCGTTCCACGACGAGAAGTCCTTCACGAACGGGTAGCGGGCGCGCAGGCCCTTCATCGCGCCGACGAGCTGCTGGGGCGTCGGGTTGTAGGAGATCCGCGCGGGCGAGCGGTCAAAGGTGATCAGCGGCCGCACGCCGGTGGCCTGGGCCCCGGCCATCCAGGTGTCGAGCTGGGCCGTGGCGTCGACGTCGGAGAGGACGTCCCAGCGCAGGTCCAGGCGCGCGTAGCTGAGGTGCAGCGCCTGGAAGCGGACGTCGGTGAACATGTCGGGCTTGTTGTCGGCGATGCCGATGCCGACCGCCGCGTGAGCCGCAGCGGGCATCAGCGAGAGGGCGAGCAGGGTCAGGGGCAGGAGGAGGCGAGCGCGGCGCATACCCGCCGGGATCGACCTCCAAACGCGATCTTTGAAGCTTGTGGTCCGTGCGCTGGACCAGTAGGCCGGGTGGGTCGGGCCGAATCAGGCCGGAACGGCATCCTCCGGCGCCGGCGCGAGCGACACGCCGATCACCTTGAGGCGGCGCGTGAGCGCCTGGAAGGCGAAGCCGTGGACCTCGTCGCTGCGCACGCCGAGGATCTCGTACTCCTCGCCGACGGCGAAGCCGCGCGGCGTCAGCACCCCGGCCGCGATCGGGATCAGCTCCTGCAGCGTCTTGACGATCCGCTGCCCGAGCGCCGGATCCTGGCGGGCCTTCTGCTGCAGGAACCAGGTGCCGTAGGCGACGTGACGATGCTCGTCCTGGGAGATCTTGCGAAAGCCCTCCAGGAAGCCGGGCAAGATCCCGCGGCCCTCGAAGACGCGCGTCAGCGTGTCCTGGCCGGTCAGCGCGAGCGTCCCCTCGATGACCATGTGGTAGGTCGTCACAAAGTCGACCTTGGCCTCCATGTCGGCGGGGTCGGCGAGCAGGCGGCGGTTGGCGTCGACGAGCACGTCGTCGAAGAGCACCTTGAAGGCGTCATTGAGATCCTCGCGGGCGCGGTCGAGGCGGTCCTCGAAGGTTCCGTCGTAGCCGAGGACCTGGGTGTAGAAGTTGTTGAAGTGCTGGGCGTGGCGGGCCTCGTCGACCTGCTGGGTCGTCAGGAACGCCTCCTCGCTCTGCCCCTCGTAGGCGCCGACGAGGCCGCCGAACTGCGTCGCGACGCGCTCCTCCCCGATGAAGAAGGACGACAAGAACCAGCTGATGTGGTCCTTGTCCTCGTCCGAGAGCTTGGTCCAGTCCTCGCGGTCCTGGGTGAAGTCGATCGTGTGGGTCTGCCACGGCTGGCGCTCCCACAGCTCGTAGAGCTGCTGGGGCGTCATCAGGACGACCTGCGACAGCTTGGACTCGTCGCTGATGGTTCCGACGTCGCCCTGGGAGGTGAGCTCGAGGAGGCTGGCCATGCCGACGATCCTGACAGGCTGTTTGACAGGGTGTCAAGTGCGGGTTGACAGGGTGTCAGCGGAGGGCGGGTATCGTGGAACGTCCATGGCCGCCGACGAGTCCCGAACCACCTCGCCCGTCGCCCACCGCGAGGGCCCGGCGACCGCCAAGCGCGCGCAGATCCAGGCCGAGGTGCTGCGCGCCACCGAGCAGCTGCTCGCCGAGGGCTCCTCCTATGCCGACCTCAACGTCGAGCGGATCGCCACGGCCGCCGGCATCTCGCGCACCGCCTTCTACTTCTACTTCCGCGACAAGCGCGACCTGCTGATGCGCCTGGCCGGCGACGTCACCGAGCTGCTGTACGCACAGGCCGACATCTGGTTCTCCGGGGAGGGCGACGATCCCGAGCAGGAGATCCGCGAGGCGCTGACGCGGATCGCCGAGCTCTACCGCGAGCACGGCGTGCTGATCCGCGCGATCGTCGAGGTGTCGACCTACGAGGAGGACATCGCGACCTTCTGGCGCGGGCTGCTGTCGCGCTTTGTCGATGCGACCGCGCGCCGCATCGAGATCGAGGACCAGCTCCCCGAGGGCACCGCCTACGCCACGGCCTTCGCGCTGACCTGGATGGTCGAGCGCACCTTCTACCAGCAGCTCGTCCAGGACGAGCCCCTCCCCCAGGCCGAGATGGTCGACGCGGTCGTCCGCATCTACCGCGGCACCGTGTACGGGCTGCGCGCTTAGCGCTCGCCGTCGTTCACGGGCCTTTTACGGCCTCGAATTCGCCGGTTTCCATCTGCCGCTGGACGTCGGCGTCGACCTCGGTCTCCTCGGCGTCGGGGCGCAGGCGACGGATGCGGATGGCGCTGAGGCGCCGCAGCTTGAGGATCTCCAGGACATAGACGAGATAGGCGCTCGCGGCGACGACGAGCAGCGCGAGGGCGCCGACGAGGATCGACCACCCGGTGTTGAGGCTGCCGTGGTTGTCGGAGTACGGGATGAAGCGCAGCGCGACCGCGAAGCCGCCGAGCAGCAGCGTCCACGCGTACAGGTAGATCAACGTCTTGCGCTCGCTGAAGCCGATGCGGTTGAAGCGATGGTGGAAGTGGTTGGCGTCGGCGACGTAGACCTTGCGCCGGTACTTCATGCGCTTGAGGACGACGAAGGTCGTGTCCAGGAACGGCACGGCGAGGACGACCAGCGGGATGACCAGCGCGAGGACCGCTTGGGTCTTGACCGCGCCCTCGACCGCGATGCAGCCGAGCAGGAAGCCGAGCAGGTTCGCGCCGCAGTCGCCCATGTAAATCGAGGCCGGCGGGAAGTTGTGCACCAAGAACCCGGCCGACGCGCCGGCGGTGCAGGCGGCGAGGACGGCGGCGTAACTCTTGTCGAGGTCGAAGGCGATGATCGCGAACGCCGCCGCCGCGATCGTGCAGACGCCGGCCGCCAGCCCGTCGACGCCGTCGGAGAAGTTGACGACGTTCATCATCGCGACGAGGCCGATGACCGTTACGGGACCGCCGGCCGAGCCGAAGTCGATCGCGCCGAGGAACGGCAGCGTGATGTTGGTGGCCTCGACCCCGCCGATCACCGGGATGATCGCGGCGCTCACCTGGCCGAGCAGCTTGACGGCGGGATGCAGGTCGAAGCGATCGTCGATGGCGCCGACGAGCGTGATCAGCGTCGCGCCGAGCAGGATCCCGACGAAGCGGTCGTGGGTGCGGGCCGTCGTCTCGATGAACAGCAGCCCGGCGACGAGCGCGCCGGCGAAGATCGCCAGGCCGCCGAGCAGCGGCGTGGACTCGCGGCCGAGACCACGGGCCTTGGGCTGGTCGACCGCCCCGACGCGACGCGCGAAGCGCGCCGTCAGCGGCGTCAAGACCACGGCCACGGCGAACGCGGCGACGAACGCGTAGACCGCATCCAGCTCCGTCATCGCCGCAGAGGGTATTCGCCGGCGCGGCGTGCAAGGCTGGTGCGCGATGCGCATCCTGCTCGTCACCCAGATGTGGCCCACGGAGAGCGACCCGGACCTCGGCGCCTTCCTGCTGGTGCTGCGGCGCGAGCTGGTCGCCCTGGGCCATGAGGTCGAGGTCGCGGCGATCGGCCGCCGGGGCGGTGCGCCGACCAAGTACGCGCGGCTGGCGGTCGATGCCGTGCGCGCCGCGCGGCGGTGGAAGCCCGATGTGGTCTTCGCCCACTTTCTCTTCCCGGCCGGCGCGGCGGGCCTGGCGGCAGCGCGAGCCGCCCGCGTCCCGCTGGTCGTCATGGCGCACGGCACCGACGTCGCGAACCTCGAGGGCACAGCACTGCGCGTGCTGACGCGGCCGGTCGTCCGCGGGGCGGCCGCGGTGATCGCCAACTCGCGCTGGCTGGCCGCGCGGTTGGAGCGCCACTACGCCGGGCTGGCCTGCGAGGTCTGCGATCTGGGCGTCGACCTCGACGAGTTCGCGCCCGACGTGGAGCCCGCGGTGTGGACCGCCGGCGAGCACCCGCGCTTTCTCTGCGTCGGCTCGCTGGTGGCGCGCAAGAACGTGGTCGGGCTCGCCGATGCGTTCGCGCGGCTGGGTCGTGGCTCGCTGACCTTCGTCGGCGATGGCGAGCTGCGCAGCGCGCTGGAGGGTCGCCCGGGCGTGGCGCTCGTCGGCCGCGTGCCGCACGAGGCCGTCCCGTCCTGGGTCGCTGCGTGCGACGTCCTCTGCCAGCCCTCGCTCGTCGAGCCCTTCGGCTTGGCCGCGCTCGAGGCGATGGCGCTGGAGCGCAGCGTCGTCGCCACGACTGAAGGCGGCCCACCGGAGTTCGTGACGCCCCAGGCCGGCGTCCTCGTCGACCCGGGCGACCCGGCGGCGCTGACCGCGGCGCTGGCGGCCGCCACGGCGCTGCCGGTCCCGAACCTGGCCGCGCGCACTGCGGCGGCAGAGCACGGCGCCGACCGTCAAGCCGCCCGCATGGCCGCGATCCTCGAGCGCGCGGTGGCGACGAAGGGGTAAGCGCGCGACGCGATCGCGCGCAGTGCGCGGCGTCGGTCGCCGTGCGCTGCGTGGTCTGTCGGCACCGAGGAGAGCGAGCGGGAGCGGGGTTCGCGACGCCCCGGGCGTCCGCCTAGGTCGGTCTCGACAAAAGGACCTCCTGGGTGCTTTTCTCGAGACGGAATGAGGTCCGTGTCGAGCAAAGGGTCTCTGACACCCTTTGCTCGACACGGATCCCCGGGCGAAGGCGCCAGCGGACGACGGCCCACGCGTGTGATGCCGCTCCGCTCTCACTCCTCGGTGCCGACAGACCACGCAGCGCGCCGCGACCAACGCCACGCGCTGAGCGCCACAAGGCCACGCCGCGCAGCTCGGCCAACGCCGCGCGCCGCGCGCCACGGCAAACGCGCCGCGGCGGACGCCCTACGCGGTCGCGCCCGCGCTGAGGTGCTCGTAGAGCGGGTAGCGGTCGGCGATCGCCGTGACCCGCTCGGCCAGCTCGTCGCGCTTGTCGTCGTAGGCCGGCGTCAGCGCGGTGGCGATGATCTCGCCGATCTCGGCGAAGTCGTCGGACTGCAGGCCGCGGGTGGCCAGCGCGGCGGTTCCGACGCGCAGGCCCGAGGTGACCATCGGCGGGCGCGGGTCAAACGGGACCGCGTTGCGGTTGACCGTGATGCCGATGTCGTGCAGGCGGTCCTCGGACTGCTGGCCGTCGATCTCGGACTCGCGCAGATCGACGAGCGCGAGGTGCACGTCGGTGCCGCCGGTGAGGACGTTGACGCCGTGGCCGGCCGTCATCAGCGCGGCCGCGACGGTCTGGGCGCCGGCGATCGTGCGCGCCTGACGCTCACGGAAGAGCTCGCTGCCCGCGATCTTGAAGGCCACCGCCTTGCCCGCGATGACGTGCTCCAGGGGGCCGCCCTGCTGGCCGGGGAAGACCGCCGAGTTGATGGCCTTGGCGTGCTCCTCCTTGCAGAGGATCACACCGCCGCGGGCGCCGCCGATCGTCTTGTGGACCGTGGAGGTCACCACGTCGGCGTGCGGCACCGGGTTGGGATGCAGGCCGGCGGCGACGAGGCCCGCGAAGTGGGCCATGTCGACCATCAGCAGCGCGCCGACCTCGTCGGCGATCGCGCGGAAGCGCGCGAAGTCCAGCTGGCGTGAGTAGGCCGACCAGCCGGCGAGCAACAGCTTGGGCCGGCGCTCCTTGGCGATCCGCTGCACCTCGTCCATGTCGATCAGCGACGTCTCGCGGTCGACCTCGTAGGGCGCGATGTCATACAGCCGGCCCGACACGTTGAGCTTCATGCCGTGCGACAGGTGGCCGCCGTGCGGCAGCGAAAGCCCCATGATCGTGTCGCCGGGCGCCAGCAGCGCGTGGTAGACCGACGTGTTGGCCTGCGCGCCCGCATGCGGCTGGACGTTGGCGTGCTCGGCGCCGAAGAGCGCCTTGGCGCGATCGATCGCCAGCTGCTCGATGATGTCGACGTACTCGCAGCCGCCGTAGTAGCGACGGCCCGGGTAACCCTCGGCGTACTTGTTGGTGAGGACGCTGCCCTGGGCTTCAAGGATCGCCTGGGGCACGAAGTTCTCGGACGCGATCATCTCCAGCGTCCGCTGCTGGCGCTCCAGTTCATGGCCGATCGCCTCAGCCACCTCCGGGTCGACCTCGGCGAGCGGGCGCTCGAAGTAGTCGGGCTGCAGTGCGGTCATCAAGACTCTCCTGGCGGGCTCGTCGCTGGGCTTCTGACCGTAGCGGATCACCGCTCGTCACACCCCCGGACCCTCGCGCCAGTATCGGGGGCGATGGACGCCGACGACGACCTGCTGCTGGCCCGCAGCACCCGCGACCCCGCGGCCTTCGGCGTCTTCTACGAGCGCCACGAGCGGCTCGTGCTCGGCTTCTTCCTGCGCCGCGTCGGTGATCCGGAGCTGGCGGCGGATCTGGCTGGCGAGACGTTCGCCGTCGCGCTGCTGGCCGCGCGACGGTACCGCGGCGGCGGCGCGCCGGCGAGCGCGTGGCTGATCGGGATCG
>NZ_DASYJG010000094.1:0-30063 GCF_035996765.1 Baekduia sp. | reverse complement strand
TACACCCGGAATTCCGCATCCCCCTACTGGCCTCCAGTTCGCCCGTATCGCACGACACTCCCCAGTTGAGCCGGGGTCTTTCACGCACGACGCAACGAACCACCTGCGAGCGCTTTACGCCCAATAAATCCGGACAACGCTTGCCCCCTACGTATTACCGCGGCTGCTGGCACGTAGTTAGCCGGGGCTGATTCCCCAGGTACCGTCATTATCTTCCCTGGGAAAAGGGCTTTACGACCCGAGGGCCTTCATCACCCACGCGGCGTTGCTGGGTCAGGCTTTCGCCCATTCCCAAGATTCCTAGCTGCTGCCTCCCGTAGGAGTCGGGGCCGTATCTCAGTCCCCGTGTGGCTGACCATCCTCTCAGACCAGCTACCGATCGTCGCCTTGGTAGGCCATTACCCCACCAACAAGCTAATGGGCCGCGGGCTCATCCCGTTGCGGAAGCCGAAGCCTCCTTTCCTCACTCCTACTGATGTAGATGTGAGCACATTTGGTATTAGCCCCGGTTTCCCGGGGTTGTCCCAATCAACAGGGCAGATTACCCACGTGTTACTCACCCGTTCGCGGCTTTGCCCCCGAGCAAGCTCGGGTTCGTCGCTCCACTTGCATGTGTTAAGCACGCCGCCAGCGTTCGTCCTGAGCCAGGATCAAACTCTCCGTGAAGTTTCCTACACACCGGCACACCCGAAGGCGCACCGGATTACGAAGAGCTGTCAAACCTCATATGGCACGAGCAATACACGTCTCGTACCGAGGGATGACGGGATTCTTTTTCAGACCCTCGCGCCCCGTAAACGGGACCGAGGGGTCGAACCTGGACGCGCACCCTCGACCCGACTGAGTCGAAAGGCGCGCATGCTGTTGAGTTTTCAAAGACCGTCGCGCCCTGTCGGGAAGGGGATACCTTCGAAAGGACGCTCCGCCGAGCCGAAGCTCTAGGAGCGGGGTCGAGCAGTTTAGCACCGTTCGACCGCGGGTGCGGGCTCCGGTCAGACCGGCGTCCGTGCCCCGCTGCGCAGAAGTATATGCACAGTCCGATGCGCCACGTCGTGCGGGGGCGCCACGGCAACACGCAGGCGATCGCCATGCCCGGCGATCCCTTGCGAGCAAAGGCTATCCGCCCCGCCGGCCGCGACGCAAGGGCCAACCGGTCCAGCCGCGCCACCGCGATGGTGCCCGACCCCGAGCCTCGCGACGTGACGATTCCGACACCGTGTCCGGTTCGAACCCGAGGGCCCGAGCCGCAGCCGGATCAGGCGAGCCGCAGCCGACGGAAGTGGCGCTTTCCGACCTGCAGCACGTGGCCGTCCAGGCGGTCCGGGGCGATGTCGACATCGCCCTCCCCCAGCGCCTCGCCATCGAGCTTGACCCCACCCTGGGCCAAGAGCCGGCGAGCATCCGAGCGCGAGCGCCCGAACGCATCGGCGATGAGCGCGGGCAGGTGCACCGCCCCGTTCTCGGCGCTGAAGGCGTGCTCGTCGACCTCATCGGGCGCCTCGTGGCTGACGAACAGGCGATCGAAGTGCTGCTCGGCCGCGGCCGCCGCATCCTCGCCGTGAAAGCGCGCGACGATACCCCGCGCCAGCGCGCGCTTGGCGTCGCGCGGCCCGGTGCCCTCCGGCGGGCGCGGCACGGCCAGCAGCGTGTACCACGACGCCATCGCGTCGTCGGGCAGCCGCATCGTCTTGCCGAACTGCTCGTCGGGGTCCTCGGTGACGCCCACGTGGTTGCCCAGCGACTTCGACATCTTCTCGACGCCGTCGATCCCGGGCAGGATCGGCATCGTCAGGATCGTCTGCTCGGGCTGGCCGTAGGCACGCTGGACGTCGCGGCCCAGCAGCAGGTTGAAGGTCTGGTCGGTCCCGCCGAGCTCGACGTCGGCGGTGATCGCCACCGAGTCATAGCCCTGCAGCAGCGGGTACAACGTCTCCAGGACCGAGATCGGCTGTTGGGCGGCGAAGCGCTTGGCGAAGTCGTCGCGCTCGAGGATCTGCGCCACGGTCGCCACGCGCGCGAGCCGGAAGAGCTCTTCCGCGCGCATGTCCAGCCACTCGCCGTTGCGGCGGACCTCCAGCAGTTCGGGATCGTCGCGCAGCACGGTGAACGCCTGCTGGCGGTAGGTCTCGGCGTTGGCGTCGATCTCGGCGCCGCTCAGGACCGGGCGCGTCGTCGAGCGCCCGCTGGGGTCCCCCACGCGCGCGGTGTAGTCGCCGACGATCAGGACCACGCGGTGGCCGAGGTCCTGGAACTCGCGGAGCTTCTGCAACACCACCGTGTGGCCGAGGTGGATGTCGGGTGCCGTCGGGTCCAACCCCAGCTTGACCCGCAGCTGGCGGCCCTCCTTCTCGGCCACCTCGAGCTTGCGCGCCAGGCCGCCCTCCGGCAGCGACTGATGGGCGTTGCGCAGCAGCGCGGAGGCGATCTCTGACGGCGGGGCCATGAAGGCCCAATGCTAGAGTCCAGAGCCGTTTGCGGGGCAGCAGCCGCCAGCCCCGCGACCTCCTGCCTCGCGCCATCCCGCCGAGGCGCCGCGCCGTATGAGCGACCCAAACGCACCGCATCTCGCGCCCGTGCCTGATCCAAGCTCAGGCCCACCCGCCTCCCAGCCGCCGCGTCGCAAGACGAAGGTCAAGAAGCTGCGGCTGCTCGCGATCCTCGTGCCGCTCGCGGTGCTGGCCGTGGTCTCAACCATCTTCGGGATGATGATGGCCGTCGCCTCCGACCTGCCGGCGCTCGAGCAGCTGCCGCAGGTCGCCAAGCGCAAGAACTCGGTCCTGACCGACATCCGCGGCACGCGCCTGACGACGCTGACCTCCAACCAGGGCCGGATCATCGTCATCGGCGACCAGATCGGCGCCTACGCCAAGTACGCCGTCATCGCCGTCGAGGACCAGCGCTTCTACGAGAACTCCGGCGTCGACCTGCGCGGCATCGGCCGCGCGTTCTTCCAGGACGTGGTGCAGCGTCGTCAGGCGCAAGGCGGCTCCACGATCGCCCAGCAGTTCGTCAAGAACGCGCTCCAGGCGCAGTCCAAGCGCACGGTCTTCGAGAAGCTCCGCGAGGCCGCGATGGCCTACCACCTGACGCGCAAGTGGTCCAAGGAGCGGATCCTCACCGAGTACCTCAACACGGTGTACTTCGGCAACGGCGCCTATGGCATCGAGGCGGCGGCGCGCACGTACTTCAGCGCCGATCCCAACCACCAGGGTTGTGGCACGCCCGGCTACACGATGTGCGCCGCGCAGCTCACGCCGGCCGAGTCGGCGCTGCTGGCGGCGATCATCGCCTCCCCCAGCCGCTTCGACCCCGTCGCGCATCCGGGTGCCGCCACGGACCGGCGCAACATGGTGCTCAAGAAGATGCTCGACCAGCAGCGCATCTCGGGCCCGGTCTATGACGACGCGATCCACGAGCCGCTGTACGCGGCGATCACACCGGCGCACGTCGACACCCTCAAGGGCTCGGAGTACTTCGTGTCGTGGGTGCGCCAGAGCCTGGTCGACCAGGTCGGACCGCAGCGGGCGTTCGAGGGCGACCTCAAGGTCCAGACGACGCTCGACGTCGACCTGCAGAAGGCGGCGCAACAGGCGGTCAACAACTACTTGTCGTGGAGCGGTGGGCCCACCGCCTCGGTCGTGGCGATCGACAACAAGACCGGTGAGGTCCGCGCGATGGTCGGCGGCCGCGACTACGACAAGGCGCCGTTCAACCTGGCCACCCAGGGCCAGCGCCAGCCGGGCTCCTCGATCAAGCCCTTCATCTTGGCCGAGGCGCTGCGCCAGGGCATCGGGCCTGGCGCCGTCTACCCGTCGCGCAAGCGCTTTTTCCGGGTGCACAAGGGCAGCAGCGAGATGTTCGTCGTCAACAACTTCGAGAACGAGTACGCCGGCCAGTCGACGGTCGCCAACGCGTTGACGTTCTCCGACAACTCGGTCTTCGCCGCGCTCGGCATCCAGGTCGGGACCAAGAAGGTGGCCAACCTCGCCGAGCGGATGGGCATCAGGACGCCGGTCTCCTCGAACCTCGCGATGACGCTCGGCGGTCTGCGCGAGGGCGTGACGCCGCTGGACATGGCCCACGCCTACGAGACCTTCGCCTCGGGTGGCAAGCGCATCAGCGGGACGCTCGGCACGAGCAAGGATGGTCCGGTCGGCATCCACCTGATCACCAAGCGCAACGACCCCGAGGACGTCGTCAAGCGCAACAAGCCCAAGACCAAGCGGATCCTGTCGGCCAAGCTCGCCGCCGAGGAGACGCAGCTGCTGACGGGGCCCGTCAAGTACGGGACCGCGACGCGCGCGCAGTACGGGGGCTTCGCGGCCGGCAAGACCGGTACCACCGAGAACTCCGGCGACGCCTGGTTCGTGGGCTTCACCCCGCGCTGGACGATCGCGGTGTGGGTCGGCTACCCCACCACCTTGAAGCCGATGCTGACCGAGTTCCGTGGCTCGGCGGTCACCGGCGGCACCTTCCCGGCGATGATCTGGCACGACTTCGTGGTCGCGGCCAACAAGATCATCGACGACCGCAAGAACGAGGAGCGGGCCGCCAAGGGCCTGCCGCCGCTGGAGGCGACCACGTCGGTTCCGTCGACGACGCAGGCCGCGCCGACGGCCGTGCCGCGCGAGGGCGCGGCGCCGGAGGGCGCGGGGACGGGCGGCACCGACGCGAGCGGCACGGCGCCACCGGTGACGACAACGCCGAAGACGACCGCGCCGCCGGCGCAGACGACGCCGAAGACCACGACACCCCCGGCGCAAACGACCCCGGCGACGCCAACGCCCGCGCCAGCGGGCCCGAGCGGCGGCACGGGCGGAGCCGACGCACCGGCCGGTTAGACGCGCCGAAGGCGTTCTCCGCCCCGGATCGTCGTGGCTGACGGTCGACGGCGAGCGCCGGAGGGCGCCAGCCCTTCAAGCTCCGTCGGCGGCCGTCAGGCGCGGCGAGGTGGCGCGGAAAACGTCTTCGGGATGGGGCGCGAGACGTACCCGTTGCCCGCGGCAGAGAACCGCCACGGCAGCTCGACCGCCTTGGTGATCCCGATCCGCGGCCCGGCGATCAGCTTGGGGTCCTTCCAGCCGTCTTCGCGGGGATGGATCAGGATCGGGCCCTCGAACAGGTTGGTGTTGTTGAGGTCGAGGTCGATCCCCAGCGCCTGGGTCAGCTTGCCCGGGCCGTTGCAGAGCTCGACCTCCTTGGCGACGCCGCGGAGCGCGTGCATCCGTGCGATGCCCTCGGTCGGCTCCAGCGCGCGGATCAGGACGGCGGCACCGACCTCGCGGTGCTCGCAGACCGCGTTGAGCAGCGCGTGGATCCCGTAGGAGCGGTAGATGTAGGCCTTGCCGGGATCGTTGAAGAGCACGGATGTCCGAGCCGTCAACCCGACGTAGGCGTGGGAGGCCGGCTCGGAGTGGTGGTAGGCCTCGGTCTCGACGATCACGCCGGCGCGGCCGTCGTGCTCCAAGACGCAGCCGACCAGGTCCTGCGCGACCTCCACCACCGGGCGGTCATAGAAGGACGGCGCGAGCGCCACGGCTATGCGGACAGCAGCGCGCGAGCCAGCTCGAGCTGCTCGCGCACGCGCGGAAGCGCCGTCCCGCCCTCAGACGCCTTGGATTCCAGCCACGAGGACTGCGCCAGCACCGCGCGGGCCTCCTCGCCGAGCGCGGGCACCGCGACATCAGCCAGGGAGCGCCCGCTCTCCACCGACTCGCGCACGAGGCCGGCGATGACGCCGTGGGACTCGCGAAACGGCGTGCCCTGCTTGACCAGCAGGTCGGCGAGGTCGGTCGCGGCGATCAGCTCGTCGCTGGCCGCCGCGCTCATGCGCTCGCGGTCGAAACGGGCGCCGGCGACCATCCCGGTGGCGGCCGCAAGGCAGAGGCGCAGCGTGTCGACGGAGTCGAACAGATGCTCCTTGTCCTCCTGCAGATCCTTGTTGTAGGTCAACGGCAGGGCGTGCATCACGCCGTGCAGCGCCTGCAGGTGGCCGACGATCCGCGGCGCCTTCGCGCGCAAGAGCTCGCCGGCGTCGGGGTTCTTCTTCTGGGGCATGATCGACGAGCCCGACGACCAGGCATCCGGCAGGACCAGGAACCCGAACTCGCTCGAGGACCACAGCACGATCTCGGCGCCCAGGCGCGAGAGGTGCGTGGCGCAGGTCGCGGCGGCGCTGAGGTAGTCCAGGATGAAGTCGCGGTTGGCGACCGCGTCGACCGAGTTCGGCGAGACGCTGGTGAAGCCCAGCTCGGCGGCGACCATGCGGCGGTCGGTGTCGAAGTTCACGCCGGCCAGCGCGCCGGCGCCGAGCGGCATGACGCCGCAGGCGGCCTCGACGGCGGCGAAGCGCTCGCGGTCGCGCGCGGCCATCCAGAACCACGCGAGGAGGTGGTGGGAGAGGTAGATCGGCTGCGCGCGCTGCAGGTGGGTGTAGCCGGGCAGTGCCCAGTCGAGGTGGCGCTCGGCGGCGTCGACGAGCGCCGACATGTAGGCGGTGAGCTGCGCCTGGGCGCTGCGCGCAGCCTCGCGCGTGAAGAGCGCGACGTCGGTGACGACCTGGTCGTTGCGCGAGCGGGCGGTGTGCAGGGTGCCGCCGGAGCGCCCGGCGATCGCCGTCAGCCGCCGCTCGACGGCCATGTGGATGTCCTCGTCGTCGGGCTCGAACGGGAACGTGCCGTCGCGCAGCTCGCCCTCGACCTGATCGAGGCCGGCGAGGATCGCGTCGCGGTCGTCGGCGCCGATGATCCCCTGCGCCGCGAGCATCTTGGCGTGCGCTCGTGATTGCGCGATGTCATGGGGCCACAGCCGCTGGTCGAAGCCCAGCGACGTGTTCAGCTCCCGGAAGGCCGGGTCCTGTGGTTCGGCGAAGCGCGACATGTGGCGGGCAGTCTACGAGCGGCCCAGCGAGTCGGCGATCTGGGCGACCTGGGTCGCCAGCGCGAAGCCGAGCAGGTAGAGCGAGACGCCCCAGCCGACCAAGGCGCCCGAGCCGGGACGGTAGAAGCGATGGTCGCGGGTGCGCCAGTCCATGATGGCGGCGATCGCCAGACACAGCAGGCCGAGGGCCATCAGCGCCCACGGCGCCCAACCGGTGATCAGGTAGCGGGCGTCGAGGTGGAACTCCGAGGCGATCGCGGAGATCGTGTGGTGCCAGAGGACGATCGGGAGCGCCGCCGCCGCGGCGAAGCCGACCGCGCCGGTCAGGCGCGCGCGTTGCCGCGCCGTCTCTTCGCGCTGTCGTCGTGACCCCGCCGCCATGGCGCGGATCGTCCCACGCGGCGCAAGCGCTGTCAGGTCAGCCGAGGATCTCGCCCAACGCCGCCGCTACCCGGGCCACCTGGTCCTCGCGCATGTGCGGGAAGAACGGCAGCGCGACGGATCGGGCGGCGACGTCCTCGCAGACCGGGAACTCGCCTTCGCGATGGCCGAAGGTCTCGCGGTAGAAGCTCATGAGGTGGATTGCCGGCAGGTAGGGCTTGGACTGCACGCCGCGGTCGCGCAGCGCGCGGATGACGTCGTCGCGCGGCGGGCCCTCGCGCGGGACCTGCACGACGAAGACGAACCAGCCGCGAACGTCGCCGGCATGACGAGCGCCGTCCTCACACGGCAGGCCGAGGCCGCGCTGGGTCGCCAGCCCCGCCAGCGCCTCGCGGTACAGGGCCGCCACGCGCGCGCGGCCAGCGAGCAGGTCATCCAGCCGCGTGAGCTGCACCGAGCCGATCGCGCACGCGATGTCGCTCAGGCGGTAGTTGAAGCCGAGGCGATCGTGGTCCAACCACCCCATGTCGGGCGCGCGGCCCTGGTTGCGCTCGGAGTCGATGCGCGCCTTCATGGCCTCGTCGCCGAGGGTGATCATCCCGCCCTCGCCCGTGGTCATCTGCTTGTTGGCGTAGAACCCGAAGACCGCGGGGTTGCCGCGCCCGCCGACGGCGGGACCGTCGTGATGGCGGGCGCCGAGCCCCTCGCACGCGTCCTCGACGACCGGCAGCCCGAGCGCCTCGAAGGCGGGCAGATCGGCCGGGTAGCCGAAGATGTGGACGGGCAGCAGCGCGGTGGTGCGCTCGGTGATGGCCGCGGCTGCCGCAGCCGGATCGAGGTTGAGCGTGACCGGGTCGACGTCGGCGAAGACCGGGCGCGCGCGCTCGAAGACCGGCGCGTTGGCCGAGGCGACGAACGAGAACGGCGAGGTGATGACCTCGTCGCCCTCCTTGACGCCGACCGCACGCAGCGCGAGATGCAGGCCGCTGGTTCCCGAGGAGACCGCGCTGGCGTGCGCGGCGCCGACGCGCATGGCGAAGGCCTCCTCGAAGGCCGGCACACGCGGCCCGAGCGACAGCTGCCCGGACCGCAGCACCTCGATGACCGCCTGCTCCTCCTCGACGCCGAGGACGGGCTGGGCGAGCGGGACGACGTCCGTATCGGCGGGCAGTGAGCTAGCGCCCAAGCGCTTCTAGACGGCGAGCAGGCGCGGACTGGCTACGAGCCGCCCCATCGATATCCCAACAACAAAGTTCCTCGACATCTGGCTGCTCGGCCTCACGCGAGTGCGGGAAAAACTCGTCGATCACCTGGTCCAAGGAGGTGTAGACAATATCGTCGTCGGCTTGCTTCTTCATGACGTCGCTCCGTACTTGCTGGCGTAGAACTGAGGGTTGTATTCGCGCTTGAAGTAGTGCTTTCGCGAGATCCAGACGAAACCGTCGCCCTTCGAGATTACGGCAACGTCGATCGGACCACCAACTGTTTCGGCACCGAACGATACGCGATGGCGAAACGAGGTCAGGTTGACGAGCGACTCGGCCATCATCGCTAGCTCGTCCTTCGGCAGCACCGCCACAACATTGAGCACCGGTCCAACGTGCTCAACGGATCGATGAGCTGCAATTCGCGCGCGCACAGCCTTGAGACGCTCCCCCGCAGCAGCATCGAAGGCCGCTTCAATCTTCTTTCGAGTCGCAGCGGATAGCGAGGCATCGGCGAGAACCTCCGCTGGGTAGTCCTCCAAGAGATCCATCGCCTCCTTGGCAAACGCCATCTCGAACTTCGGATGGATCCCTTCGATGAACGCACGCACTGGCTCCTTCTGCGCAAAGGGAGCGATGACCGCCGTCTCGTTCTCGCGATCGACCTCAATCGCTTCTCCAGTCGTGTACTTCGCACTCCCCAACAACATTCCTTCGATCTCGAAGCTCACCAAGCGTGGGAAGTAGTCGTCGATCCCGAACCCCGCGATCACGACACCAGAAGCGCCCGGATGTTGACGGCCAGCCGGGGCCTTCTTGGTGAACAACCACACTGCGAGTTCTCCGAGACGGCGAGCTGTGGCGGGAGTAACCGCCTTCTTTGCAAAGACGCGGCGACGTATGTCGCTGATCGCCGACGTCAGGTGCTGCTTGATCTCCGCTGCGCGCGCATCGAGCGCACCATCGGTGGCAGGTGCTTCTCGCCACTCGCCGTGATGCTCGGCAACAACCGCGGACACGATGGCCTTGACCTCTCCGCGTGTGATCGAGCCCTTGACGCCCATCTCACGGCGAACCCGATCGACCATCGTGCGCTCGAGGTAGCTGAAGAAGCCATAGATCGTTCGCTCGCCGGAGTCCTTTTGAGCCGCAACCGGGAAGAGCTTCTCCGCCGACTCAAGGAAGCTGATGAAGTCGGTGCCGTATTCAGAGAGTTCGCCAAACGCTCGTCCAGTGCGCTCGTCTCGGTATGCCTTGATGATCGTCTCCCAAGGCACGCCAAGCAGCGAGGCGCCGCCGTACACCATGACGCCCACTGGCTCGACCTTCGACAAACCGAAGATCTTCGAGACTGAGTTGAAGACTTTCGGTCCAATCGCCGTCTGGATCGTTACCGCGCTGTCCGCCGCAAGCGCCACAGCCTCCCGGTTCATCACCGCAATCTCGGCAGTCATTGGCGGCGAGACTACCCATTTGCGAAGACATGATCCGCGCTCAGCGTCTACTCACCTACTTGCAGCCGAGCAGATCCTCGACGCTAGGTCCAACACAGAGGCGAGATGGCCCGCTCACGAGGAGCGCGCCTCCGACGACGAGGACCGCACACCGCCGCGCGGGCCGTCCGGGCGCTTCTGCTCGGCGAACTCCAACGAGTCGACGAGCGCCTGCCAGGAGGCGGCGATGACGTTCTCGTGCACCCCGGTGGAGCCCCAGACGTCAACACCGTCAGAGGCGTCGATGAACACCCGCGTGACCGCGTCGGTGCCGTGCGTCTCGTCGAGGATGCGCACCTTGAAGTTCACGAGCTCGACGTTGGCCAGGTGCGGGTGGACCTGCACGATCGCGGCGCGCAATGCCGCATCCAACGCGTTGACCGGTCCGTTGCCCTCCGCGGTCGTCACGTAACGCTCGCCGTCGAGCCAGACCTTGATGGTGGCCTCGGTCTCGACCTTGCCGTCGGCGCGCTGCTCGACGATCACGCGCCAGGACTCCAGCCGGAAGAGCGGCTCGTACTCGCCGGCCTCTTGGCGCAGCAGCAGTTCGAACGACCCGTCGGCCGCCTCGTACTGGTAGCCGCGATGCTCGAGCTCCTTGACGCGCTCGATGACGCGCGAGGCGCCAGCGTCGTCCATCGCCAGGCCGGCCGCCCGGGCCTTCTCCAACACGGTGTGCTTGCCTGCGAGCTCGGAGACGAGCAACTCGCGCTCGTTACCGACGACCGACGGATCCCTGTGCTCGAAGGTCGTCGCATCGGCGCGGATACCGGCGACGTGCAGGCCGCCCTTGTGCGCGAAGGCGTTGCGCCCGACCCACGCCGCGCACGGATCCGGGTTGCGGTTGAGCAGCTCGTCGACGAAGTGCGCGGTCTCGGTCAGATGCACCATCCGCTTCGGCCCGATGAGGTCGTAGCCGAGGCACAGCTGCAGGTTGGCGACAATCGCCACCAGGTTGGCGTTGCCGGTGCGCTCGCCGATCCCGTTCATGGTGCCCTGCACCTGCGTGGCGCCCTCGGCGACGGCGGCCAGCGTGTTGGCTACGCCACACTCCAGGTCGTTGTGGCAGTGGATGCCGAGGGCGACGTCCGGCCCCAACGCCGTGCGCGCGGCACCCACGGCCTCGGCGATCTGGTGCGGTAGCGAGGAGCCGTTGGTGTCGCACAGCACGACGCGCTCGGCGCCGGCGCCGGCCGCCGCCCGCAGGCACTGCAAGCTGTAGTCCGGGTCGTCGCGGTAGCCGTCGAAGAAGTGCTCGGCGTCGTAGATGGTGCGCTTGCCCGCGCCGACCAGGAAGGCCACCGAGTCAGCGATCAGCTCGAGGTTCTCCTCGGGCGAGACGCGCACGACCTTCTCGAGGTGCAGCCGCCAGGTCTTGCCGACGATCGTGCAGACCGGCGCGAAGCACTCGGCGAGGATCTTGAGCGCCGGATCCTCGGCGGCCGCGACGTCGCGCCGGCGGGTCATGCCGAAGGCGACGATCTGGGCGTGCTGGAACTTCTCGGCGGCGAGCAGCCCGAAGAGCTCGAGCTCCTTGGGGTTGGAGGCCGGGAAGCCGGCCTCGATCAGGTCGATGCCGAGCGCGTCGAGCTTGTGGACGACGCGCACCTTCTCGGCGGCGGTGAGCGACATGCCCTCGCCCTGCATGCCGTCGCGCAGGGTGGCGTCGTAGGTCTCGATCTTGGTCATGGTGCGTCCTTGGAAGATAGGTGGCAGGTCGGCGAACAGCGGGCAGCGACACGCGACGCGCTCAAGGCGCGCGTGTCGCTAGCGAATTCGCCGACCGAGCCCCATCTAGGAAGCAGCGACCTTGGAGAAGTGGTGCGCGGGGACCGGGTCCAGCCAATCGGCGTAGCGATCGCTGCGGCCGTGCAGCGCGTCCTCGAAGGTCTGCTGGACCGCGCGGGTGATCTCGCCCGGGCGACCGGTGCCAACTGGGTGGTCGTCGACCTCGCGGATCGGCGTCAGCTCGGCGGCCGTGCCGGTGCAGAAGATCTCGTCAGCGAGGTAGAGCTCGGCGCGCGCGATGTCGCGCTCGACGACCTCGAAGCCGAGGTCGCGGGCGATCTGCATCACCGAGCGGCGGCTGATGCCGTCCAGGATCGACGCGGTCTGCGGCGGCGTCACGATCACGCCTTCGCGCACGACGAACATGTTCTCGCCGGTGCCCTCGCAGACGAAGCCGCGCGCGTCGAGGAGGATCGCCTCTTCGTAGCCGGACTTGTGGCACTCGATCTTGGCCAGGACCGAGTTGAGGTACTGGCCGCTGGCCTTGGCGTGCGGGATCAGCGAGTCGCCGTCGATCCGGCGCCACGAGGAGACGCGGGCGCGCACGCCGTTGGCCTTGCCCTCCTCGCCGAGGTAGCTCCCCCACTCCCACGTGGCCAGCGCCACGTCGACCGGTGCGTCGAGCGGGAAGAGGCCCATCGTGCCGTAGCCGCGGTAGACCAGCGGGCGGATGTAACAGGAGCGCTGGCCGTTGCGGCCGATCAGCTCCAGCGTCGCCTCGCGCAGCTGCTCGGCGGTAAAGGGGATGTCCATGTAATACAGCGACGCCGACTTGAAGAGCCGCGCGATGTGCTCCTGGTGGCGGAAGACCGCGGGGCCCTTGGACTCGGTGTCGTAGCAGCGCACGCCCTCGAAGACCCCGGTCCCGTAGTGCAGACCGTGGGTCAGCACGTGGACCTTGGCGTCCTCCCAGGCGACGAACTCGCCGTTCATCCAGATGAGGTCCGCTGTCTCCACGCTCGTGTCTCCTTCGTTAACCCAGTGCCGCGAGCACTGCTGCCGTCGCCTCGGCGGTGCTCGCCGTCCCTCCGAGGTCCCGCGTCCGCAGCCCTTGGTCAAGGGCCTTGTCCACGGCCGATTCTAGGGCGAGCGCCTCGGATTCCAAAGCGAGGCCATGCCGGAGCAGCAAGGCGAGCGACAGGAACATGGCCAGCGGGTTGGCGACGCCTTGGCCGGCGATGTCCGGTGCCGAGCCGTGGACGGGCTCAAAGAGGCCGGGGGTGGGCGGGTCCGATCTCCTCCCCAAGGAGGCGCTGGGGAGCATCCCGATCGAGCCGGTGAGCATCGCGGCCTCATCGCTGAGGATGTCGCCGAAGAGGTTCTCGGTGACGATCACGTCGAAGCTCCGCGGGTTGGAGATCAATTGCATGGCGGCGTTGTCGACGAGGACATGCTCGAGCGTGACGTCGGAGAACTCCGCCTCGTGGAGCGCGACGACGGTCTGGCGCCAGAGACGGGAGGTCTCCAGGACGTTGGCCTTGTCGACGGAGCTGACCTTGTGGCGCGCGGTCTTGCGGGCGGCCTCGAAGGCCGTGCGGGCGATGCGCTCAATCTCCTCGACGCTGTAGGCGCAGAGATCTGAGGCCGTCGTCTCGGTGCGGGTCTTCTCGCCGAAGTAGATGCCGCCGGTGAGCTCGCGGACGACGAGCAGGTCGGTGCCGTCGATGATCTCGCGCCGCAGCGGGCTGGCGTCATAGAGCGCCGGCAGCGGGCGGACGGGACGCAGGTTGGCGTAGAGGCCGAGGCCCTTGCGCAGGCCCAGCAAGCCCTGCTCCGGACGCGGCTTGGTGGCGTCGGTTGTGTCCCACTTGGGACCGCCGACGGCGGCGAGCAGGACGGCGTCGGCGCGCTTGCACGCGGCCAGGACGTCGTCGGTCAGCGCGGTGCCGTGAGCGTCGATGGAGGCGCCGCCGAAGACGTGCTCCTCGACCTCGACGTCGGCGACGAAGCGCTGGAGGAGGTCGACGGTCGGGGCGAGGATCTCGGGCCCGATGCCATCTCCGGGAAGGGTGACGATGCGAGTGGCCATGCGGGGCGCCACCTTAGCGGCGACGCCCCGGCTGGCGACGACTGGCCCTTTTAGAAAGGCAGTCCCCCCTTGAAGGGCTCGGTCCCGTCAACGAGCGCGAGATCCGGGAAGCCGTGAGCGCGGGCGTAGGCGATCTCCTTGCCGATGTCGCCGACGCCGTTGGAGGCGACCAGCGGTGCCAGCGCGACGGTGCTGAGGATCCCGAGCGCCTGGCCGTCGGCGTTGAGGAACGCGCTGCCGGAGTCGCCCGGAATGCCCGGCGTCAAGGTGTAGAGCGTGTAGGACCAGCCTCCCGGACTGACCTCCACGACCTTGCCGCGCTTGGGGCTCAGCTGCGTGATGCCCTGGCGCAACTCGGAGTTGCCGTAGCTGTAGATGTCATCCAGCGCCGCGGCCGTGCCGACGCCAGTCGGGCCGCCCCACTTCGGGATCGACGGGTTGGTCTTGGCGACGTCGGCCGGATCGAGCTTGATCAGCGCCAGGTCGTTGTAGGCGCAGGTCTCCTCGTCGGCCTCGCCGCCGGCCTGCATGATCAGCCACGAGTTGTAGGCCAACGCTCCGGGCTTGGACGCGCCGGTGACGGTGACGGGCGTGTTCAGCGGCAGCGAGGCTGACGTGCAGCCGTCGGTGTCGGTCGAGCTGCCGGTGCCCGAGCAGTGCGCGGCCTGCCCGAGATAGGTCGCCCCACCGCTGGTGAAGACGAAGTTGGCGGTGCACTTCGCACCGTCGGTGAAGACCTGAACGCCGGGATGGACGGGAGCGCTGGCCGCAGGGGCCCACGCAGAGGCACCGGCCGGGACGGCCAAGGCCAGGGCGAAGATCGCGGCGACGCCTGCCAGGGCGTGTCGGGACATGTCGTTCTCTCCTCCTGCTGGTTTAGGACTGCACGAGCACCAACGGTCAAAGGCGCCAGGACTTGTGGAGGGCCTCAAGTGGCCGGTCCGGCGACCGACCGAAGAGCCCGACCTCCCCATTCCCGACGAACTCGGTCGTAAATGCATCGATTTGCCCTTACCATCGGGCGCAAGCTCGCGCTCGCGTTCGGTCTCGTCATCGCGCTGACACTGGTCGCGCTGGCCGTCGCGATGAGCGGCACGACCAAGTTGCGCGACAGCACCCAGGCGGTGGGCGACGATGTGGTGCCGGCTGTCCATCTGACCGGCCAGGCCACGACCGAGATCCGCCAGTTCCGCGTCGCGGAGCTCGAGCGCACGCTCGCGACCGATCCGGCGGAACAGCAGAGCCTCGACGGCGAGCTGATCGCCACGGCCACCACGGTGGACGGCGTCCTCGCCCGCCTGAACCGCTACGCGATGTCGTCACGGGAAGCGGCTGCGCTGCAGAGGACGAAGGCCGACTGGCTGACCTACCGCCGCATGTCCGGCACGTTCACAGCCGCGGCGGCCCGCGGAGGCGCGGTCGCCGGGTACGCCGTCCTCGCGGGCAAGGCCGACCGGGTCTACGACCGTGTCACGACCGACATCACCGCCTCCGGCGTCCTGACGGCGGCACGCGGCACCCACGAGGTCGAAGTCGCCAAGGCCGACGCCCGCACGACCCGGCGCAACCTGCTCATCGCGCTGCTGGCGGCGCTGGCGATCGGCGCCGCCGCCGCCGTCCTGCTCACGCGCTCGATCCGCCGCAGCGTCGCCGAGGTGCTGTCGCGGCTGTCATCGCTGCGCGACCACTGCGCCACCGACCTCAACGCCGGCTTGCACGCGTTCGCCGCCGGCGATCTGACACACAAGGTCGAGACGGTCACGCCGCCGATCCCCGATCCGGGCGCCGACGAGATCGGCGACATCGCCCGGGCGACCAACGACATCCGCGACAACTTCGTCGCGATGATCGAGTCCTACAACGCATCACGCGCCGCCCTCGGCGAGCTCGTGGGCGAGGTCGCCGGAACCGCGAGCGCGGTCTCGACCGCCTCGGAGCAGATGGCGACGACCTCCGACGATGCCGGACGAGCGATCAGCGAGATCGCCGACGCCGTGGGCGACGCCGCCGCCGGCGCCGAGCTTCAGGTGCGCACGATCGCCGAGGCACGGCGTCTTGCCGACGAGGTCGTCTCCGTTACCGGCCGCTCCGCCGACGATGCCGCGTCGACGGCCCGCGTCGCCGAGGAGGCGCGCGTTCTCGCCGGCCAGGGCGCCAAGGCGGTCGACGGCGCGACGGCGGCGATGGCATCGGTGCGCGAGGCGTCGGCCGGCGCGACCGACGCCATCCGCGCCCTGGGGACGAAGTCGGCCGAGATCGGCGGCATCGTCGACACGATCACCGGCATCGCGCGGCAGACCAACCTGTTGGCCTTGAACGCCGCCATCGAGGCGGCACGCGCCGGGGAGCAGGGCCGTGGTTTTGCGGTCGTCGCCGACGAGGTCCGCAAGCTCGCCGAGGAGTCCCAGACCGCCGCTGCCACGATCGCCGGGCTGATCGGCGACATCCAGGACGAGACGGCCCACGCGGTCGACGTCGTCGAGGACGGGGCGCGCCGGACGCGCGAGGGCTCGGCGGTCGTCGAGGACGCCCGCGAGGCGTTCGAGCGCATCGGCGGTTCCGTCGAGGATGTCACGGTCCGCGTCGGCGCGATCGCGGCGGCCGTCGAGCAGATCGCCTCCTCGGCCCGCGACATGGGCGAGCGGATGAGCGAGGTGGCCGCCGTGGCCGAGCAGGCCTCGGCCTCCAGCCAGCAGATCGGCGCCTCGACCGAGCAGACGTCGGCCTCGACGCAGGAGATCGCGGCATCGGCGCACGAGCTCGCGCGCACCGCCGCGAGCCTCGATGCGCTCGTCGCGCGGTTCACGCTGGCGCGGGACTGAGGAGCCCCGCGCCTGGCCTGCTAGACCTGCAGCGCGGTGGTGACCGGTCCCGAGCGCTGGCGGTCACGCTCGTAGGCGTCAATGGAGGCGCCTTGCTTGAGCGTCAGCGCGATGTCGTCGAGGCCCTCGAGCAGGCGGTGCTTGATCTCGGGGTCGATGTCGAACGATGCGGTCTCCAGACCGTTGGCGCCCTCCCAGCGGACCTCCTGGGAGGCGAGGTCGACCTGCGCGCTGCCAACGTCGGCGATCGCCTTGCACTGCTCGGCGGTGAGCTGCACGGGCAGCATGCCGATCTTGGTGCAGTTGGACTTGAAGATGTCGGCGAACGACGAGGCGATGACGACGCGGAAGCCGTAATCCTCCAGCGCCCACGGCGCGTGCTCGCGGCTGGAGCCGCAGCCGAAGTTGCGGCCGGTGACGAGGATCTGGTTGACCGGCAGGTCCCAGCCGTCCTCCTTGGCCCAGTCGTAGAACAGGAACTCGCCGAAGCCGGTGCGCTCGACGCGCTTGAGGAACTGCTTGGGGATGATCTGGTCGGTGTCGATGTCGTCGCGCATGAGGACCGACACCGGGCCCGTGATCGTTTCGATGGCCTTCATGATGATGTTGGTCTCGGTGGTTGGGGGTGGGTGGCGGGTTAGGCCCAGTTGCGGATGTCGACGAAGCGGCCGGCGATGGCGGCCGCGGCGGCCATCTCGGGGCTGACGAGGTGCGTGCGGCCGCCGGCGCCCTGGCGGCCCTCGAAGTTGCGGTTCGAGGTCGAGGCGCAGCGCTCGCCGGGCTCGAGCTTGTCGGGGTTCATCGCCAGGCACATCGAGCACCCGGCGCCACGCCAGTCAAAGCCCGCGGCGGTGAAGATCTCGTGCAGGCCCTCGGCCTCGGCCTGCGCCTTGACCTGGACGGAGCCCGGGACGACCATGGCGTACACGTCGCTTGAGACCTTCTTGCCCTCGACCATCTTGGCCGCGGCGCGCAGGTCGCCGATGCGCGAGTTGGTGCAGGAGCCGATGAAGACGCGGTCCAGCTTGATGTCCTCGATCGGCGTGCCGGCCTCCAACCCCATGTACTGCAGCGCGCGCTCCTCCCCCTCGCTGCCCGGGGTCGGGATCGACGCGGTGACCGGTGCGACCTGCGCGGGGTTGGTGCCCCAGCTGACCATCGGGCTGATCGCGGAGGCGTCGACGACGATCTCCTTGTCGAAGCGCGCGCCCTCCTCGGTGTAGAGCTCGGCCCAGGCTGGGTCGACCTCGGCGCCGTGCTCGTCGACCCATGCGAACGTGGTCTCGTCGGGAGCGATCATGCCCGCACGGCCGCCGCCCTCGATCGTCATGTTGCAGACGGTCATCCGGCCCTCCATCGAGAGCGACTGGACGGCGGGGCCGGCGAACTCGACCACGTAGCCCGCGGCGCCGTCGACGCCGATCTGGCCGATCGTGGCCAAGATGAGGTCCTTGGCGGTGACGCCCTGGCCGAGCTCGCCCTCGTAGCGGATCCGCATCGACTTGGGCTTGTTCTGGACCAGGCATTGCGTGGCCAGGACGTGCTCGACCTCGCTGGTGCCGATGCCGAACGCCAGCGCGCCGAAGGCGCCGTGCGTGGCCGTGTGGCTGTCACCGCAGACGATCGTCATGCCCGGTTGCGTGAGGCCGAGCTCCGGCCCGATGACGTGCACGATGCCCTGGTGCTCGGAGCCGAGCGAGTAGATCGGGATGCCGAACTCCGCGCAGTTGCGCTCGAGCGTCTCGACCTGCGTGCGGCTGAGCACGTCCTTGATGCGCGCCGCGGTGGGCGTGCCGTCGGTCGGGACGTTGTGGTCGGCGGTGGCGACCGTGCGATCTGGACGGCGGACGGGGCGCCCGGCAAGGCGCAGGCCGTCAAAGGCCTGCGGGCTCGTGACCTCGTGAACGAGATGGAGGTCGATGTAGATCAGTCCGGAGGCGACCTCGTGGGCCTCCCAGATCTTGTCGAACAGGGACTTGGGCATCTTGGTGTTCTTCCTAACTTCTGCGCAGACCGGCGCTGACGACTGCGAGCAGCACGGCCTCGCCGGGTCCGGGGTTCTCAAAGCGGTGCGCCAAATCGGCGTCAAAGGTCACGGTGTCGCCCTCGTGCAGCTCATGCTCGGCGCCGTCGATGTGCAGCGTGACGGTGCCGCGCTCGACGACCGCGATCTCACGGCTGCCCGGCTCATGCATCGGCGGATCACCCTCACCGCCGGTCGCCGCACCCGGCGCCAGCTCATGGCGGCTGAGCTCGGCGCGCTGGCCGGGCAGCGGCGGGGTGAGGATCTCGAACTCATGACCGGCGGCGCCCCCACCGCGGCGGCGGTCAGCCGTGCGGACGATGCTGACGCTGTCGGCCTCGTCGAGGCGCAGCAGTTGACTGAGGCGCAGGTCGAGGCCGTTGGCGATGCGGCTGGCGACGGCGAGCGTCGGGCTGGTCTCACCGCGCTCGACCTGGGAGAGCATCGGGGCGGAGACGCCGGAGCGCTCGGACAGGTCGCGAAGCGACAGATCCATCGCCTCGCGGAGTGCGCGGACGCGAGGACCGATGTGGATCTGCTGGTCGAGTTGGTGGGCGGAAGCGACGGCCATGAGCGAGGCGCGTACGTTATCACGTACAAATGTCTGATGGCGCTGTTGGGGTGACATCCGGGTCGCGGCGGTGGTGCCGCGACCCGGATGCGTTGCCTGGCGTCAGGCCATGCGGACGGCTTTGGCGTAGGTGCTGAAGAGGCGGTCCAGCGCCTGTGCCGCGAGGCGGTCGTGGGTGATCTCGGCCAGCGTCTCGGGTGAGATCGGGCCGTTGTGCTCGGGCAGGCGGTCGGCGTTGCTCATCGCGAGGTCGTAGCGGCGCAGGCCGAGGAGGTTGATCAGGTCCTCGGTCAACGGGACTTCGAAGGTCTCCTGGGCCGGGTCGACCTTGTCGGGGTCACAGCCGACGGCGTCAACGAGATCGAAGACGTCGCGGTAGCGCAGGAACAGGCCGTGCTGGGCGTCGGGGCTGAAGTCGAGCAAGTCCTCGAACGGGTCGTGCTCGAACATCGCGACCTTCTTGGCCTCCTCGCGAAGGACGTCTGCGGTCTGGCGGTCGACGACGACCATCGTGGGCGCGTGGGTACGCTGCGGGGTACTCATGGAGCTTCTTTCTCCTTGGGTCATGCCCCCGGCCGTTCGTAGCGGCGCGGGGGTCATTTGTTTGGATGGAGGCGGAGCCTAGCGGGGTGGGCGGACGGAATTGCTTGACCGTGCAGAGGTGTTGCAAGGTCGCAATCTTGTCGCAGACCGACCACACCAACAACTCCGGGCTCCGGCGTCTGGGCGCTCAGCGCAACCGTCTTCGTCGTGTGCGACGTGGTCTGTCGGCACCGAGGGAGTGAGCGGGATCGGTCGTTCGCGGCGTTGGCTCGTCATCCGCTTTGGCCGCGTGCGGGTGGGCCTGTTGGCGGACGTGCTGCGTCCGTATACGGGCCCACACCGGTCCTCGCCAGCACCTCGCAAGCGGGCGGGCCTCCTTGCGGCCGGCATCCGTCCGCCGACAGGCCCACCCCGCGCTCGAGCCTCCGGGCAGGCGATGCGGGTCGTCTCACCCCTGATATGCGAAGGGCAGACGACCTCGATCGATGCGGGTCGATTCGGGCTCCAAGATGGAGCCGGAAACGCCCCGCACCTCCCGCGCCCCAGCACCCGCGGACGACAGACCAACGCCGCAAGCCCCCAACCCGCTTACTCCCCTCGATGCCGAACAGACGACGCCCGCACCCCGACCAACGCCCGCGCGGAACGCCTAGGGAGACGCGCCACCCAAGCGCTCGCAACACCAAGGCTTGCCCCGCGGTCAGCGCCCCACGACGCCAGTCTCAGGCGGTCCGCTACACGACCCAAGACGGGCCGCTCACAGCAAGACAGTCAAGCCCTCGACCAAGCCACGACCCAAGTCGCCGACTACCCTCCCACCCCATGCCACCCTCGGCACTCCTGCGACCCGACGTCCTGGTGCTCGCCGGCGGCGGCATCGTCGGCGAGGCGTGGATGCACGGTGTGCTCGCCGGCATCGAAGACGCGGCGGGCGCGGACTTCCGCAAGGTCGAGGCCTACGTCGGCACGTCGGCCGGTTCGATCGTGGCCGCGCGGCTCGCGGCAGGACGACGGCCGCCGCGACCCGACGCCACCGCCGAAGAGGACGCTGCGACCTGGAGCGCGGAAGGTCAGGCTGCGGAGACCGACGAGCCCACCGGCCTCCACGGCCTCGTCCGCGACGCCGCCCGCGTCGGCTGGGCCGTCAGCGAGCCGCTGACCAGCGCCGCCGTGACGGCGACCGCGCCGGTCGGCGCACTGGCGCGTGCGGCGATTCTCAGTCGCGCAGCCAGCCATGGCCGCCCGCTGCAGCAGTTGCACACCCGCGTCACGCGCTGGGGCGCGCGCTTCGACGGCCGGCTGCGCATCTGCACGGTCGACCGGCGCAGCGGGCGCCGCACGGTCTTCGGCGCGCCGGGTGCACCCGCGGCCAGCGTCGCCGACGCGGTCTGCGCCTCCTGTGCGATCCCGTGGGTCTTCGCCCCCGTGCGCATCGGCGACCGCGAGTACGTCGACGGCGGCGCGTGGAGCACGACGAACCTCGACGCGGCCCAGACCGGGCGCGACACCCATGTGCTGTGCCTTGATCCCGCCGCGTCGCTTGGTGGCCGTGATCGCCGAGCCGTCGCGGTGCGCAGCGCGTTCCGCGTCGCCTCCGAGCTGGAGCTCCAGAGCCTGCGCCGCCGCGGTGCCCAGGTCGCGCACGTCGCGCCCGACGACGGGGCGTCGACGGCGATGGGCCCCAACCTCATGGCGCCCAGCCGCACCGCCGGCGCACTGAGCGCGGGCTACGCCCAGGGCCGGCGCCTCGCAGCGCAGAGCTGATCAGCGGCGCTCAGCGCCGCACGGCGCGCAGGACCTCCAGCGCCGCCGACGAGCAGTCGGTGCGACCGACGACCTGCACGGCGACCGTGCCCCGACGGACCGGCTTGACCCCGAGACGTGCGCGGCCATTCCGCGCCGTCACCGCGCTCGCCAGCTTGCGGCGCGCAGCGTCGATCACGACCACGCGCGCGGACTTCAGTGGCTTGCCGCGCAGCGC
Source organism: Baekduia sp. (assembly GCF_035996765.1). Taxonomy (NCBI): domain Bacteria; kingdom Bacillati; phylum Actinomycetota; class Thermoleophilia; order Solirubrobacterales; family Baekduiaceae; genus Baekduia; species Baekduia sp. The sequence goes on along the minus strand of NZ_DASYJG010000094.1, from coordinate 8,348 downwards.
GACGCGGACGGTCAGGACCGTGCGGCGGCCGGCGCGCACCCGTTTGCTGGCAGAACGCACGGCGCAGGCCCGCGCCGGCGCACCCGCGATAGGCTTTGGCGCCACGCCGTCGGCAGGCGGGCTGGCTGCCGCAAAGGAGGTTCCGGGTGCGATCGGGGCGAGCGTCGTCCGGCTGGCCGGCGCGTCGGCCTGGCTGTCTGCCGCCGTGGCGACCGGCACGCTCTCGGACGAGGGCGCGGCCGCGAGCGGACCGGTGGGCGTCGCCAGGAGGGCACTGTCGGCCAGCGTGCCGATGAAGTCCGGCGCCAGCGGCCCGCGCCACAGCCGGATGAGGTCGATGTCACCGCGCAGCGGCAGCGCGCACGTGCCCTGGTAGGTCCCGAAATAGGAATCGGACGAGGTCAAGCTGTAGGCGATGCTCTGCGGTGCGGCGATCGGGTCACCCACCGGATGGCCGTCGACGAACAGCCGCAGCGAACGCCCGTCGAAGACACCGGCGACGTGATGCCAGTCACCGTTCCAGACGTCGGCCGGGCCGGCTGCCGCGGTCACGTAGAAGCGCGAGCCGTCGAAGATGTAAAAGGCCACGCCGCCGTCATCGGCGGTGTACAAGCCGTAGGACCCGGCGAGGCAGCCCTGCGCGCCATGAGAGACCACGTAGCGGAACTGACCGGGGCTGGATGTTCCGCGCACCACGGCCTCCAGCGCCAGCGTCGTGGGCGCCAGCTGGGACGCGACCGGCAGCCGGACGAACCCGCGGCCATCGAAGCGCAACGCGCCGCCCGACAGGCCGGCGATGCGCTCGGGATCGCGCGCGTCGACGCCGTCGGTGAGCCCGAGCCGGCCGTCGAGACCGAAGGGACCGTCGTCGACGGCCGCCTGGCCGCCGTGCTCGTCAAATCGCCATTGGGCGACGACCGTGCTCTCGCTGGCAGCGGCCGTGCTCACCCCCACGCTCAGCGCCGCGAGGAGCAACACCACCAACTTGGTGACGCGCCCCCGTTCACGTCCCTGCATTCACGCTTCCCCCCGATTGCTCGCGTGCACCTCCACGGTACTCGGGCAGTCGGCCGGAACAGGCGCGTCTCCAGCTTGCGGACGAACGTCTGAGCGCAACTCCGGTTCTACGGCGTCTGCGCGAGCTCCGCGTCGGAGACCGCGGCGTGGGCCTTGGTCACCGCGTTGCCGAGCGCGCGGACGTAGGCGATCGCGGCCGCCTCGATGATGTCGGTCGTCACCGCCTGGCCGGCGCCGGTCACGCGCTGGCCGGTGAGCACGCCGGGCGTGTCGCTCTTGACCGCCTCCTCGGGCGAGCCGAGCTCGACGACGACGCTGACCTCGCCGAGCGCGTCCTGGCCACCCGTGACCGCGTCGATGCGGAACTCGCGCAGGCGGGCATCGATCTTCGTCGCGCTGTTGATCGCGCGGAAGATCGCGTCGACGGGGCCGTCACCGGTGAACGAGCCCTCGACGACCGCGTCGTCGGGGGTCCGCACGGCGACCGTCGCGTGCGGCGGGCGGCGGTTGGATGCCTCGACCTCAAACCACTCCAGCGCGTAGCCCTGGACGTCGGCGCGCAGCTCGTCGGTCACCAGCGCCTCGAGGTCCATCGCCGTGACCTGCTTCTTGCGGTCGGCGACCTCCTTGAAGCGCTCGAAGGCCTGCTTGAGCTGGGAGCCGTCGATCGTGTAGCCCAGATCCTCCAGCGCCTGGCGCAGCGCGGCGCGGCCGGAGTGCTTGCCGAGCACGAGCGAGTTGGCGTCCAGCCCGACGGAGCGCGCGTCCATGATCTCGTAGGTCTCGCGCGCCTTCAGCACGCCGTCCTGGTGGATGCCGGACTCATGCGCGAACGCGTTGCGACCGACGATCGCCTTGTTGGGCTGGACCGGGTAGCCGGTCAGGCGCGAGACCAGGCGGCTCGTCTTGGCGATCTCGGTCGTGACCGCGCCGGTCGTGTACCCCAGACGGTTGCGACGCGTGTGCAGGAGCATGATCAGCTCCTCCAGCGCCGCGTTGCCGGCGCGCTCGCCGATCCCGTTGATCGCGCACTCGATCTGGCGCGCGCCGGCCTGCAGGCCGGCGAGCGAGTTGGCGACGGCCAGGCCCAGGTCGTCGTGGCAGTGCACCGAGAGGACGACCCCGCGCAGATCGGGAACCAACCCGTACATCTCGGTCAGGAACTCCGCGAAATCGTCCGGTGTGGCGTAGCCGACGGTGTCGGGGATGTTGATGGTGGTGGCGCCCTCGTCGAGCGCGATCTGGACCACCTCGGCGGTGAACGCCGCTTCTGAGCGCGTCGCGTCCATCGGCGAGAACTCGACGTCCTCGCAGAGTGCCTTGGCCTGGGCGACCGATGCCCGCGCGAGGCCCTTGACGTCCTCGCGCGTGGACTGCAGCTGGTGCTCGATGTGGATGTCGGAGGTGGACAAGAACGTGTGGATCCGAGGTCGCTCGCTGTCGCGGATGGCCTCCCAAGCACGATCGATGTCGGCGCTGTTGGCGCGAGCGAGGCCGCAGATGATGGGGCCTTGTACCTCCCGCGCGATCGTCTGGACCGCGTCGAAGTCGCCCGGCGAGGCGATCGGGAAGCCCGCCTCGATGATGTCGATGCCGAGGCGCGCCAGCTGCTGGGCGATCTCGAGCTTCTCGGCCGCGTTCAGCGAGATGCCGGGCGACTGCTCGCCGTCGCGCAAGGTGGTGTCGAACAGCAGGACGCGGTTCGGGTCTTCGGGCAGGTTGGACATGTCGCTCTTCTCCGTTCGCTAAGGGCTCGTGTGCTGCGACTCTTCAGGCTGGTTCGCGGCTTCAGGCGGCCGCCACGCGCTGCTATTCCCCCTAGCGGGGGAGGAGAAGAAGTCGGAGGTCGAGCAAGAGGAACGACATGGACTACCCGCGAGCCTAGCAGGGGCGGGCGGGATCCTCTACGGCACCAACACGACCTTGCCCACGTTCTCGCGCGCCGCGATGATCCGGTGGGCCTCGGGCGCGTCGGCGAACGGCACGGCGGCGTGCACGACGGGATTGATCGTGCCGTCGGCGAGCAGCGCCCCCAGCGGCGTGATCCATGGCCCCAGCGTGCCGCGGTCATCCCACAGCGCGAGCATGTTGAGGCCGATGATCGCCTTGGAGGTGCTCATCTGGTCGATGAGGTTGAAGCCACGGAACATCCGGGCGGCCTGCGGGAGCACGCGCCGCAGGTTGCGCTTCTCGCCCTGCTGGATCGACGACGCCCCGTAGGCGACCAGACGCCCGCCGGCGCGCAGCAGGTCGTAGGAGCGCCGGAACGACTGGCCGCCGACCGCGTCGAGGATCACGTCGTAGGACGGCAGACCCTTCCACCAGCCGTCGCTGCGGTAGTCGATCGCGCGGTCCAGGCCCAGCTCGGCCAGCCGCGCGTGCTTGCCCGGCGACGCCGTGCCGTGGACCTCGGCGCCGGCCGCCTTGGCCAGTTGCAGCGCCGAGATGCCGACGCCGCCGGCTGCGGCGTGGATCAGCACGCGCTCGCCGGCCTGCAGCGAGCCGAAGCCGTGCAGCGCGGCCCACGCGGTCGCGTAGTTGACCGGGATCGCCGCGCCCTGCTCGAAGCTCAGGTTGTCGGCCAGCGGGATCACGTCGTTGGCGCGCACGTTGATGGTGTCGACGTAGCCGCCGAAGCGCGTCCCGGCCATGACACGGTCGCCGACGGCCGACGTGGTGACGCCCTCGCCCACCGCGGTCACCGTGCCCGACACCTCGTAGCCAACGACCGTCGGCAACGGCGGCGCGTCCTCGTAGAGGCCGACGCGGGCGAGCGTGTCGGCGAAGTTGACCCCGCAGGCGCGGACGTCGACCCGCACTTCGCCGGGACCGGGCGGCGGCGGGTCGGGACGCTCTTGGACCTGCAGGACCGACGGATCGCCCGTCTTGGTGATGACAACGGCTCGCATGGTGAGCGAGCCTATCCGGATGCCCGAACGACCAGCACCGGTCGCTCGCTGAGGTGCAGCAGCCGCGTCGGCGTCGCGCCGACCAGCGCGCTGCGCAGCGGGCGCTCGCCGTAGGAGCCCACGACGATCATCGTCGCGTCGACCTCCTCAGCCGCCGCGATCAATCCCTCCGCCGGACCTTGCATCCGCACCTGGGTCGTCACGGCCACGTCGCCGGCCTCGGCCAGCGCCTCGGCGACGACGGCTTCGCCACGCTCACGGATCGCCTCGTCGAGGTCGTGCAGCTCACCGCCCAGGCGCGGCGACTCGAAGGAGAAGACGACCAGCACGTCCTCCCCCAGCCGCGACGCCAACTCACGCGCACGCGCGTAGGCGGTCCGGGAGCCCTCGGTCCCGTCGTAGCCGACCACGAGCGTCATGCGGCCCCCTTGACGATGCGCTGGGTGACGGTCGCCGCGATCTCGGGGTCGACCGGCTCGGGCTTGCGGGTGAAGAACTCCGGCTGGGTCATGTGCTGGTAGATCAGCAGCACGATCCCGAGCACGATCATGATGATGGTGATGATCACCGGCGAGCCGATGCCGAGGACCGCCTTGGCGTAGCCGCCGTCGGCCTTGGAGTACTCGATCGTCGCCTTGACGAAGACGTAGGCCAAGATGATCGCGCCGAGCATCGGCAGGACCGCCAGGTAGAGGAAGTTCTTGACCGAGGCGAAGAGGTGGTGGCGGTAGAACCACGTGCAGGCGACGCCGGTGATCCCGTAGTAGAAGGCGATCGTCAGCGACAGCGAGGTGAACGCGTCGGCGATCAGGTTCTGGCTGAAGACCGACAACAGGATGAAGACGAACGCCGACACCGCGCCCATCCAGATCGTCGAGACCGACGGCGTCAGGTAGCGGGGATGGACGTCGCCGAAGCGCTTGGCCAGCGCGCCCTTGCGCGCCATCGACAGCGACGTCCGCGTCGCCGGCAGGATCGTCGTCTGCGTCGACGCCGAGGCCGACGTCAGCACCGCGATGATGAGCAGCTTGTCCAGCGGGCTGCCGAGCACGTCCTTGGCGATCGGCGCGAAGACGTCGGTCTGGTTGTCGATCAGCGACTGCACGCCGCCGAAGGCCTGCGAGGCCGTCGCGACGACGACGTAGATGCCCAGCAGGATGAACGTCGAGACGACCGCCGCCTTGCCCGAGGACGTCGCGCCGTCCTCGGTCTCCTCGTTGACGCTCACCGCGGAGTCCCAGCCCCAGTAGATGAAGATGCCGAGCAGGATGCCGCCCGCCAGCGCGCCGGTCGAGGAGATCTCCAGCGGGTTGAACCACGAGAACGCCGGGTGGATCGCACCCCTGGGATCCGACGTGTACACCTTGACCAGCGCGACCACGGCGAACAGCGAGAGCGTGGCGAACTCCATGCCCAGCAGCAGCTGCTGCGTGCGCGCCGAGAGCTCGATCCCGATGTAGCAAATGGCCGTCATCAGGACGATCCACACGACGCCGATGATCGTCACCACGATCGTCGACGGATCGTCGAAGCCGAAGAGCTGACACGAGTAGATGCCGGCGATCTGCGCGAGGCTCGGCATGACCAGCACATCGGCGACCAGCACCGCCCAGCCCGACATCCAGCCGATGCGCGGCCCCATCGCCAGCGTCACCCACGAGAACGTCGTGCCGCAGTCGGGGTCGGCGCGGTTCATGTAGTTGTAGGCCGCGGCGATGCAGCCCATCGGGATGAAGGCCAGCAGGATCACCGCCGGCGCCTGCAGCCCGATCCCGGCAACGGCCACGATGAACCCCAGCGTGGCGGCCAGGCTGTAGCCCGGTGCCGTGGAGGCCACGGCGATCACCACGTTGGAGATGTAGCTGATCGCGCCGGTCTTCAGGCCCTTGTCGCCTGGGGCGAAGCCCAGGCCCGCCATCCCCTCGGGGGCCGCGACGCTGTCGGCCTGGCCGGCTGAGCTCTCCATGGTCGCGACCCTAGCCGCGGGCGCTGGCTTCCGCCAGCTCCAGCCCGATGTCGGCCGGCGCGCCGCCGGTGGCCCGGACGTCACGCCTGGCGCGTGCGCGTTGCAGCGCGACGTTGAGCGCCATCAGCATGAGCACGGCAAGCAGCAGGATCGTCGCCAGCACGTTGACCTCGGCCGGCACGCCTTGGCGGGTGGCGCCGAAGATGAACAACGGGAACGTCTGCGTGGAGCCGGCGTTGAAGCTCGTCACGACGTAGTCGTCGACCGAGATCGCGGCCGCCAGCAGCGCGGCGCTGGCCACGCCCGGGGCGATCATCGGCAGCGTGACCTTGCGGAAGGTCGTCCACTCGGCCGCACCCAGATCCATGGCCGCCTCTTCGATATGCCGGTCCATGCCCTCCAACCGGGCTCTGACGGTCACCACCACGTAGGAGACGGTGAACATCACGTGGGCGATGATGATCGTGACCATCCCCGTCCCGACGTGCAGGGTCAGGAAGAGACCGAGCAGCGAGGCGCCTAGGACCACCTCGGGCGTGGCCAGCGGCAGGAAGACGAACAGGTCGGTCAGGGCCTTGCCGCGGAAGCCGTAGCGCACGAGCGCCAAGGCCATAAAGGTGCCCAGCGTTACAGCGATGATCGTGGTGACCAGCGCGATGATCAGCGAGTTCTGCAGCGCGGTGGTCAGGTCGGAGTTGGCGAACGGGTGTGCCCAGTGCTTGAGCGTGAAGCCCTGCCAGGTGAAGTTGAACCGACCCTTGTTGTCGTTGAACGAGTAGAGGATGATGATGAAGATCGGGATGAAGAGGTAGAGCAGGGCCAGGCCCGACCAGACCCCCAGGATCCCGGTGCGCAGACGATCGCGAGAGGACATTAGGCGGCCGCCTCTGTCAGCGACTTGGTCCCGAGCAATCGGGCGTAGATCAGGATCCCGATCAAGATCGCCGACATCAGAATGAACGACAGCGCGGCTGCCGTCGGGTAGTCCAAGATGTTGAGGAACTTGCTCTGGATGACGTTGCCGATCATGTACTGCTTGGGCGTCCCCAGCAGCGCGGCGTTGATGAAGTCACCCGACGCCGGGATGAACGTCAGCAGCGAGCCGGCGAAGATCCCGGGCAGCGCCAGCGGCAGCGTCACCTTGCGAAAGGCGGTCGCGCGGCTGGCGTACAGGTCGGTCGCAGCCTCGATCAGTCGCCGGTCGATCTTCTCCAGCGAGACGTAGAGCGGCAGCGCCATGAACGGCAGGAAGTTGTAGGTGATGCCCGCGATCACGGCCTTGGTCGAGGCCAGCAGGCGTCCGTTCTCCGAGATCAGGCCGACGTCTTGAAAGCGGCTGACCACCCAGCCGTTGTCGTTGAGGATCAGCTGCCAGGAGACCGTGCGCAGCACGTAGGAGGTGAAGAACGGCAGCACCACCAGCAGCAGCATGAAGTTCTTCCAGCGGCCTGCCTTGTAGGCGATGAAGTAGGCCAGCGGGAAGGCGATGACGAGGCAGAGGATCGTGGCGATGCCCGCGTAGAGCACCGAGCGCCCGAACTGCGTGGCGTAGTCGGAGATCGCGTTGGTGTAGGTCGCGAAGTGCCACTGCAGGGTGTAGCCGTCCTCGGGGTTGCCCGTCATCAGCGACACACCACCCTGGTTGACCAGCGGGATGGCGTAGAAGACGATCAGCCACAGCAGACCGGGCCCGAGGAACAGGTACGGCAGCAGGCTGCGGCGCCGGCGCAGGCTCAACCGCAGCATCAGGCCCCCGTCACGTCGGCCATCGCCGACTGCATCGTGCGCTCGTCGACCGGCGACAGCGCCGGGTAGGCGTGCAAGCGCTTGCGGACGTCGTCTGGAGGGAAGATCAACGGGTTGTTGGCGATGTCAGGGTCGGTCTTGAGCAGGACCTCCTTGGCCCCCTCCACCGGCGTGATGTAGTTGACGTAGGCCGCCACCTTGGCCGCCACCTCGGGCTCGTAGTAGTAGTTCATGAGCACCTCGGCGCCGTAGGGATGGGCCACGTGCTTGGGCATCATCATGTTGTCGGTGAACAACATGGCGCCCTCCTTGGGGTAGATGAACTCCAGGTCGGGGTTGTCGGCCTGCAGCTGCACGAGGTCACCGGAGTAGGCGACCGCGACCCAGACGTTGCCCTTGGCGAGGTCGGTCGTGTAGTCGTTGCCGGTGAAGCGGCGGATCTGGCCCGCGTTCTTGGCGACCTTGATCTTCTCGATCGCCTTGAGGATGTCGTCGATCTTGGCCGTCGACGCGTCGATGCCCATCCCCAGCAGGACGAGGCAGGCTGAGTCGTAGGGCTCCTGGAGCATGGTGACCCGACCCTTGAAGGCCGGATCGAAGAGGTCGTTGACGCTCTCGAGCTTGCGCCCCGTCTTCTTGGGGTTGTAGCCGATCCCGACGCCGCCCGACTGCCATGGCAGCGTGTAGGTGCGCTGCGGGTCGTAGTTGAT